>DBWN01000061.1:0-2920 GCA_002308935.1 Bacteroidales bacterium UBA1237
ACCCCGGAAGAAAGTGACGTAGCGGTAAGCGGAAGCGGCAAGAAAGCGGCAAGGATGGAAAGTACCACCGCAGTAGGCCAGTTCGCAGCGGGCAACATCTACACCGGACAATTCGGAGGAATCCAAGGACTGGGAGCGTACCTCGACTGGGGAGTATCGTTCACTTCAAGGCCGGTCGCCCTCAAGGGATACCTCAAATATGTTCCGGCCAAGATCAACAAGACGAAGGATCCTTACACCGGTCTTGAAGGACAGCAGGACAACTGTTCCATCAAGATCTACCTCACCGACTGGACTTCGATGTTCCGTCTCAACACCTCAACCAGCACCTTCCTTTCCGATGACGATCCTTCGATCATTGCGATGGGAGACTTCCATACGGACAGGACCATGAGCGGATATGAACAGTTCACTATTCCTATCCAGTACAGAAGCACAACGAAGATCCCCAAGATGATCGTCATCGTCGCGGCAGCAAGCCGACTTGGAGACTACTTCACGGGAGGTGTAGGAAGTGTGCTGCTCATTGATGAGTTCTCTTTGGAATACGACGCAGGAAACCTTTCCGAAGGCGAAAGGGAGACCGTAGGATACAGGAATTGATTATGAAAAAGATACTTTTGAGTGCTGCAATGGCCTTTTTCGCCCTTTCAGCCGCACATGCACAAAGTTCCTTCGACAGAGGGTTCAACCAGGACAAGGATGTCTTCATTCCCAAAGGCACTGTAGCCTTCGGACTATCATTCATGGGCTCCTCCGGAGATATAGGAAAGAACGGCGGATATACCCTTATGCCATCATTGGTAAAGGATCTCAACGGTTCATATTCCACCTTGGGAATAGCCCCTGCTTTCTCATATTTCGTGAAGGACAACTGGAGCGTCGGCGCCAAGTTCAAATACGCAAGTACAAAACTCAACATCGGCAACGCAGGAATCTCCCTTGACGAGGACATGTCCTTCGGAATCGAAGACAAGGGATACAGGAGACAGTCCTATACGGGAACCCTGTTCACCCGCTACTATGTGCCTTTCATGGGTTCGAAGATATTCGGATGGTTCGTGGAAGGAGGACTTAACTACAAATACGCCCAAGGCATCAACTACACCCTCGAGGAAGGTCTAAAACACGGAGTCTACAATGACACCTATGTGACTTCCCTCACGATCGATCCCGGAGTGTGCTTCTTCGTGGCTAATGAAGTGAGTTTCGAGGCGCAGATCGGTTTGGCGGAACTCGGGATGACAAAAGTCAAGCAGTCCGAGAACCAGGTCAAGACCAGTGACGCCTCAAGCTTCAATTTCAGTGGAGGAATCAATATCTTCGACATAAAGATAGGCGCAAGATTCTTTTTCTAGGCACTCATGAACCGTACAGCAGTACTCATACTCCTTTCAGCCTCCTTAGCCGTAGTTTCATGCCGTTTCAAGAACGACTTGGACTATCCGGTCATACAAGGCAGAATCATCGACATCCAGGTCGAGGGACAGACAGGCCTCAAGATAGACGAGTCCACAAGGGAAGCCGTCATCTATCTTGGTGAAACTGCTGATATCGGTTCACTGAAACTTCTGTCGGTCACTTACAACGAGGAAGCCACTCCAGTCGAGCCGCTTTCCGGGACACTCGATCTGAGGTCCCCGATAAGCCTTACCCTTCGCACATACCAGGATTACGAATGGACAATCTCAGCCGTTCAGGAAATAGAGCGGTATATCGTCTGCGACAACCAGATGGAGCAGGCACGGTTCAATCCTTCAGAAAGGATGGCCTGGGTATATGTCGCCGACAGCCAGCCTCTTTCATCAATAGTGTTCCGGGACATGAAACTTGAGCCCGAGGGCTCTGAAATAATCTCCACCACCGGTTGGGACAGTGACTTCAATCAGGTCTACTCCGTAACTGAGGATGTGCACTTCCCGATGACGCTTTCATGTGTACTGGAGAGGACGTTCGACGTCAAGTACAAGGGAGAGACAAGGGTATGGACAGTCAAGGCCATCCAGGTCGAGGTCAACACCATGATCGTATCCGTGGACGCCTACTCTTATTCCGCGAAGCTCAGAGGAATTTTCCGTGGCGAGAATCCGGTCATAGAATACAAGAAGGCAGATTCTGAGGAATGGACTGCAGTCCCGGACGCCGTTGTCGCCGGTGTAGGCATATCAGCGACCATCGAAGGGCTTGAAGACGGACAGGAGTATATCGCCAGGGTAAGATGCGACAACGCCCTGTCACCCGAAAGGCATTTCACCACTGAAGAAGCCAGGCAGCTTGCTAACATGAGTTTCGACGACTGGCATCTGGACGGCAAAGTCTGGTATCCTTACCTTAGCGGAGCAAGCGGGGACCAGCTCATATGGGATTCAGCTAACAAAGCGACAGCTTCCTTCACAGGCAGCGCCACGACTCCGGACGAAGAGTTCGTAGCGGTTGAGGGTGAAGGGAAAAAAGCGGCCAGGCTTGAAAGCGGCTATGCCGTGGTGAAATTCGCCGCCGGCAACCTGTTCACCGGGCATTTCGTGAAACTTGCAGGACTTGGAGCTGAACTGGCTTGGGGTGTACCGTTCACCTCAAGGCCCGTCTCGGTGACAGGTTACATGAGTTACAAGACTTCACCGATCACTGACACCGACGCTGATCACAAGGATCTTCTAGGCAAGAATGACACCGGGCACATGATTGTGATACTGACCGACTGGGAAGAGCAGTTCCACCTGAAGAGCGCAGAGAGAGTGTTTGTGGACTTCGACAATGACCCCGGCATCATAGCCTTCGGAAAGGTGGCATCATCTGAGGACACTGACGGATACTTCCATTTCGACATGCCTCTGGAGTACAGGTCATCAAGACAACCGACGATGGTACTTATAGTAGCGTCATCAAGCGCCCTCGGGGATTACTTCACAGGAGGAAGAGG
>DBWN01000061.1:2972-4803 GCA_002308935.1 Bacteroidales bacterium UBA1237
CCGATGTCCTTCTCATTTTTTATGGTCTTTGTAATGGAGGAGTCCACTACCTCTCCTTCAGTTCGATGTAGGATTTGATGTTCTTGAGGTTCATGTATGCGGGACGTATGATTCTCGCCTCATCGAAATTCAGCTCCTCGATCCTGTGTGCACACCATCCCACGATCCTCGCCATCGCAAAAATCGGAGTGTATATCTCCTTGGGGAGACCTATCATCTCATATATGAATCCTGAATAGAAATCAAGGTTCGCACAGACCGGTCTCTTTATCTTCTTTGTTCTTGCTATGCATATCTTGCCCCTATCCTCAATCCTCCTGAGAAAGTCATACTCCTTTGTAAGGCCCTTCTCCGCGGCGAGCTTCCCGGCCAGTTCTTTCAAAGACTCGGCTCTGGGATCGCTTAGTGTATAGATGGCATGGCCAAGGCCATAGATGAGCCCTGACTTGTCATAGGCCTCTTTCCGGAGCATTTTCTCGAGATAAGAGTCTATCTCATTTTCGTCTTCCCAATTCTTTATGGTATCGCAAAGATGATGGAACATATCCGTCACCATAAGGTTGGCGCCACCATGGAGTTTTCCTTTGAGAGAACCGATTCCGGCAGCGATGGAAGAATACGTGTCAGTACAGGTCGAACTCGTCACTCTTACCGTGAAAGTCGAGTTGTTACCTCCTCCATGTTCAGCCTGCGTAATCAGAAGAAGATCGAGCATCCTCGCTTCCAAGTCGGTATATTCGTTCTTAAGCATATGGAGGAAGTTCTCGGCCAAGGAGAGGTGTTCCTGTGGATGACGAATGTGCAGGCTCCTCCCCTGCAGTGAATGCCTGTAGGAGTTGAACGCATACGCGATTATGGTGGGGAACTTCGCGATAAGGTCGATAGACTGCCTCATCAGGTTGTCCCTTGAAATGTCATCAGGTTCAGGATCGAACGTGTACATTTCCAGAACGCATCTGGCAAGAATGTTCATTATGTTAGAACCCTCAAGATCAATGATATGGACCAGCGAGCGATGGTCCAGGGCCATCTTCGAGTTGAGAAGTTCAGTGAATGCTTCAAGTTCCTCCTCATCCGGAAGTTCTCCGGAAAGGAGCAGGTAAGCTATCTCCTCGAAACCGAATCTCTTGTCCCTCAAAAGCGGTTTGACAAGGTTCTTCAGTTCATACCCACGGTAGAACAGCTGGCCTTCAACGGGTTTGAGGGAACCGTCCTCCTGACGGTCATAACCTACTACGTTTCCGACATTGGTCAATCCTACCAGGACACCGGATCCGTCTTCATTACGGAGTCCTCTCTTGACTCCATATTTAGGGAAAAGGCTGCTGTCGATGCGGCAGGTGGTCTTCACCTTCTCGCCGAGCTTGTATACAAGATAATCTTTGTTCATGTCCGTTTCATTTAAAGGCGTCCTTGTCTATTGCTGATCCACCAGAGAGCACAGTGTCCTGCCGAACTCGATGGTCCCGATTCCGCCGTCCTTTCCGGCGAGGTCCGGGGTAGTACGTCCTTCCCTTATCGCAAGGGACAGGGCATCATTGATAAATCCGGCGGCCTCATTCCAACCCATATACTGGAGCATCATCACCGCGGACAGGATGATTGAGCACGGATTGGCCAGATTCTTTCCGGCGATGTCAGGAGCTATCCCATGGGTAGCCTCAAATATCGCATGGCCGCTTTCGTAGTTGATATTGGCTCCGGGGGAGATTCCGATTCCTCCCACCTGGGCCGCAAGCATGTCGGAGACATAATCCCCGTTGAGGTTCAGTGTCGCAACCACATTATACCTTTCAGGATACAGAAGGGCGTTCTGGAGGAAAGCGTCGCA
>DBWN01000277.1 GCA_002308935.1 Bacteroidales bacterium UBA1237
GCCGCGCTTGGTCTTCACGAGGAGGACGCCGTTGACGGCTTCGTGTCCGTAAAGGGCGACGGCTGCCGCATCCCTGAGGACGGTCACGCTTTCAACCTCCTCGACCGTTATGCGGTCGATGGGGCGCTCGACTCCGTCGACGAGTATGAGGATGCCTGTCTCACCGGTGGTCTGGATGCCACGGATGTTGAAGGAGGCTCCCCTTCCTTCCTCTCCCTTGAAACCGGTGTTCTGGAGGGCGGTCAGGCCAGGGAGCTTGCCATACAATGCATCGGCAAGGCTGATGGCAGAGGTGCGGCTGAGCTCTTCAGCGGTGATCGTATAGGTCGCCGCAGTTGTGAGGAACTCCGAACTCTCGACACCGTAACCCAAATCCACCTTCTGTGACTTCTTGTCACTCAGCACGACTTGGGCATTGGTGGCCACAGGAACGGCGCAGAACCCCAACAAGCTGTATATAAGTATATTACGTAATTTCATAATCGTGAATGGTTCTTTTGATTACCAACCGGGATTCTGGGTGAGGCCGTATCCTTTCTGGATCTCGATGCGGGAAACGGGATCGAGATACCATTTGTTCGTCCAGTAGCCTTCGTCCCACCAGCGGCGGGGTCCGACCTTGATGACCGGTTTCTCGTATTCGAACTTCGGCCAGGGCTCGCCTTCCTTGTACTGGAAGTCACCGTCCACGAGACGGTTGCCATTCTCGTCCAGGCGATAGATCCTGATTTCGTGAAGCGTCTTCGTGAACAGGTCCTGACGCTTGCGGCGGACCATGTCATAGAGGCGGTCTCCGCACTCTGCACCGATTTCGCAGTTGCGCTCACGAAGGATCTCGTTGATGAGGTTCTCTTTGTTGGTGGTGAGATTCAAGCCGGGATTCATAGTCTCCAGACGGCCGAGTCCCACGCGGCTGCGGACGATGTGGATATCATCGAGGGCACCCTGGAGGTCACCTGTCTCAGCCTTGGCCTCAGCACGGATGAGGTACATCTCAGCAAGACGTATGTACGCTACACCGATATACTCGTCGTTCATCTTGTCATTGGTGTAGTCAAGCATCCACTTGAACTTCCTGTAATTGGAGGCGACATCATCATTGCCCTGGGAACCGAACTGGTCAGGAGAGGAAACCATCGCTCCGTTATACCATGTATCTATATAAGTGAAGCCGGCATAATCTCCAACCACATTGCTGGGGAACGACTGGCGAGGGACCAGTACCGTCTCATAAAGACGGGGGTCACGGTCAGCGAACATGTCATAACCGTTGGGGTTCTTTCCTGCACCGTAGATGTCGGAGTAAGGGAAGTTGCGTCCGTCAGCCATGCCGAAGCATTCCTGGAGCTCGTTGGTAGGGACGGCGCCGCCCTGACGATAGCAGTCAAGCGCGAAACCTGCCCAGCCCCATCCCCAGCTGTTCTGCCTCTGGCCGTTGACGACAGCGTCACTGAGATACTGGGTCGGATGGACGTCGAAGATCTTCTCGTGACGGTTCTCGTTGTTGCGGTAGCGGTAAGCGCGGCGATAAGCCATACGGTATCCTCCCTCATCCTGAGTCTCAGGCTGGACAAGAGAATAGTAATTGCCGTTCGCTGCATTGTCCTGGAAGAACTCGTTGCAGGCGTCAAGGCACTTCTGCCACAGGGAAGGATCATATTTACCGAACCAGACATGCTCCTCATTCTCAAAGCCTGTAGGCTTGTTGGTATAGGTCATGTAAGGTTCATTGCTGTTGAAAAGAGGTGATGCTGCGAACATCCATACTTTGGCACGCAGAGCCCTGGCTGAAGCACGGGTAAGACGGCCTGACCACTGACCGAGGTCAGCATCGGAAACGTTCCAGATGAAACCGGGCTCCTTGATAGCGCAGTTGATCAGTGAGTCGATGAAATTCACGGTCTCAAGAGCGGTAGAACGGCCGCCGGTGAACTCTTCTCCCACAGCATAGGATTTACGCACAAGGCAAAGGCCTCCGAAATTACGGAAAGCGTCGAAATAACGGCTGGCCATGATCGTATAGGCCTCACCGCGAAGACGGCTCTTCTCATCATCGGACATGTCGGGGACATTGCCGATATTCTCGATGAGCTGCCAGCATTTACGCACGGTCTCATATATGGAGACACGGCCACCGGCATCAGAGCCGACGGACTTGGTAGAGTAGGAGAACTTGCCCTGGAAGTTTCCGTCATCGGTATCCTGGGCATCCTCGGTCAAACCACCGGGATAATAGCTCTGCTTGGGGCCACCCCAGCTCACGTAGCAATGATAGGAATCGGAGAGCACATCGATAGGTGCGCCGTTCATCATGTTTCCGGAAGTGTAGGTGCAGTAGAGCTGACCGTATGCGCTCCAGAGGAAGTTGCGGGTGTACTCGGCATTGGCGAACACCGTGTCGATATTCACGTCGACTCCCGGAGCCTTCTCAAGGAAAGCGTCACCGATGGCGAAACGGTCCACGCAAGCGGAAAAACCGAAGGCCGCGACGATTCCAAGGAACAATATTTTGCTTAATTTCTTTTTCATAATCATTCCAGAATTAGAAGTTGATCTGCGCACCGACATTGAAGATACGGGTCATAGGATAGCGGACACCGAAGTCAAGTCCCTGACCGGGAGCTTCAGGATCGTTTCCGTCAAACCTTGAGAAAGTGAGCAGGTTCTGTCCGGAGAAATAAACTCTGATGTAATTGAAGAAAGGCATGCTCTTGGGTTTGTTGAAGGTGTAACCCAATTCGATGTTCTTCAGACGGAGGTACCTTGAGTTCACCATCCAGGCCTGTGAATCACGGTTGTTGTGGACCCTGTTGGTGAATGAGATACGAGGAAGTATCGCATCAGGATTGTCCTCGGTCCAGGAGTTGTCGGCGACCCACTGGGTAAGAGCGGAGGTGTTGGTTGAACCGAACTGGTCACGGAAGTATCCGTTAAGTGTACGGCTCGTATGGTCAGCTCCGGTCCACATCATTGAGAAATCAAGTCCCTTCCACTGGAAAGTAGAGCCCAGGGAGTAGGTGATTTCAGGGTTGTCGGGATAACCGAGAGGCTTCTGGTCATTCTGGTCGATTATGCCGTCGTCATTGAGGTCGACATAAATGGCGTCACCATATTTGAGGGCGATGTTCTGGTCGGGCATGTCAACACCGTATTTCGCCTTGTAACGCTCCTCAGTTCCTGGCTGATAGAATTCGAACAGGTCATATCCGAACCTCTGGCCGACAGAATGTCCGGTACGGCTCAGATAATCGTACAGAGGCGGAACTTCGAGCATCTCGATGATAGTATTCCTGGCGAAAGCGATGTTAGGAGAAATGGTGTAACGGAAATCTCCGAGTTTCTGCTCCCAGTTGAGTGAAATCTCGAAACCGCGGTTCTTCACACGGCCTTCGTTCAGATAGTTGGCCGGGAGAGAAGTGACAGCGGGAAGAGTGCTGCCGTTGGAGACGAGGATGTGCTTACGGTCCTCCCAGAAGAAGTCGAGATAAGCGTGGAGACGGTCCCTGAAGAATCCGGCATCAAGACCTATGTTGATCTTGCTTGCAGTCTCCCATGTGACATTAGGGTTACCGGAAGTAAGTTCCTTGACAGCCTGCAGCCAGTTTCCGCTGGTTCCGAAGTTGGCGCCCCTTTCCTGAGGATTGGTCGTCATTCTACCCTGATAGAACTGCCATGTTCCGGGGAGATACAGGAAACGTGCACCGTTGGTGCTGTCATTTCCGACAAGACCCCATGAACCACGGAGTTTGAGGTATCCGATAACGGGCTTGAGAGGCTCCCACCAAGGTTCGCTTGAAGGAATCCAACCGAGGGATATTGACGGGAATACACCGTAACGTTTTCCGGGTGCGAAGTTCTCTGAGCCGTTGTATCCGATATTGAAGTCGAGAAGATACTTTGTATCGTAATCGTATGTGACACGGCCGACAAGACCTACATAACCCTTAGGGATGGAGCGGTAAATGCTTCCGTCAGAATCCCAAGGATAATAAGTCTTGCTCTGGTTGTAAAGAAGCAATCCGCCGATATTGTGCTTGCCGAACCTGCGGGCGTAATCGAAGCTGGCTTCTGCATACCAGTTACGGTTACCCCACTTCCCTTCTGAATAAGGGAGAGTCCATGTGACGTCTTCCTTGCGGAGGACCTCCTCTCCGTCAACAAGGGTAGCGATATATTTGACACCGGTACCGTAACCGTTCTGGCGGTTCTTCTGTGCGGTGTAGTCTGAGTTGTAAGAAGCCTTGACCTTGAAGTCCAGTCCTTGTGTGATGAATCCGAGATCCAGCTTGTACTGGATATCGAAGTTCAGGACATTGGTGCTCTCATTGACATAACCGAGGTTATAGTAGTTGTCAAGAGCGTCACGGTCGAAAGGTCCGACGATATTCTTGTCGGAGATTATATGACGGCCGAACTCATCGATACCGCTTCCTGCATAAGGTGTAGCTCCCTGCAGATAACGGAAGAGGAATCCTTCTCCACCGCCCATGGTGTTGCGGTCCTGCATACGGCCGCCCAGGGTGAGTGAGAGCTGGCTGTGCTCAGAAACATCGATATCGAGGTTAGCACGGTAATTGAGCCTCTGATATTTGAAGTTCTCCCTTTTATTTGAAGAGAAAGTCTTGAAGAGTGAATTCTGGTTCAGGAAACCTGCGGAAACGAAGTACCTTACCCTTTCGGTACCGCCGTTCACGTTGACGTTGGCCTGCTCCTGCCATGCTGAATCATTCATTATATAGTCAATCCAGTCCATGCTCGGGAAAGTGCGGGGCATGTCACCTTTGCGGAAGTGCTCCACAACGTCCTGGGTGAAACGAAGGCCTGAGCTGAGGTATTCCTGCTTTTCCTCATCAAAATAAGTCATGTACTTGCCATAGTCGGGGACTGCAGTCGTTCCAGGCCACTGGCTCATAGGGAAAACGTCAGTGATCTGGGCGTAGTTCCACATCTTGGCATAAGTGTATGAATCAGTGAAGTCGATGAACTTCGAGATGGTCTGTACAGCCGCACTTGCCGAAGCAGTGACTGAAGCCTTGCCGACCGTACCCCTCTTTGTGGTTACGAGGATGACGCCGTTAGCGCCACGTACACCGAAGACGGCCGTAGCGGATGCGTCCTTGAGGACTGATATGCTCTCGATTTCATTGGGGTCCAACTGGGAGAAGGAACGCTCCACACCGTCGACCAGAACCAGAGGTTCGGCGCTGTTGAGTGATCCGACACCACGGATTCGGATGACAGGGTCATCAGCACCCGGCATACCTGAAGCCTGGACCGCTGAAACGCCGGGGAGGTTTCCCTGGAGGGCGTTCGCCACGTTGGCTACAGGTGACTTCATCAGGCCTTCACCGCTGACTGCGGCGACCGAACCGGTGATGGTCACTTTCTTCTGTTGACCGTATGCGACGACGACCGCCTCTTCAAGAGACCTTGAATCCGGCGCCATCGCAACGGTGAGGCTTGAGCCTGTTACCTGTACTACCTGGGTCTCATAGCCGACGCAGGAGATTTCGAGCATGGTTCCGCGGGGTACGGAGAGGACGAAAGATCCGTCCAGGTCCGTGATGGTTCCGTTAGTGGTGCCTTGTACGACCACTCCGGCTCCGATAAGCCCCTCACCTTGCTCATCCAGGATCTTTCCTTCCACCCGGATATTTTGGGCGAAAGATTGTCCGGGCATAAGGAGCATCAGTAGCGCCAAAAGCCCGAAGAGATGAGTGAGTTTGCTCATTTTCATCATTTTACAATACTTAGTTAACTTTAGCTAATAACTTATTTGGTTGTTTTTAACTATATGCGGTTTTATAGCACAAAAACGCCGCTTGATTCCAGTGAGATTCCTGGCCTGAAAACAAGGAGAAGAAATCACTGAAGGGCTGCGGTCAAAAGGATATCAGTTCATTCAATGTGGGTCTGTATTTTTTTCCGGATGCGAAAGTAGATTAAAAAAATATACACCTATAATAACTATGATAAAAAAAGTGTCAATTATGAAACATGTGATTCAAATTTGAAACACCTTTTAGTTAAATCGCTGATTATCAATAGTATAAAGACACTGCTCCAAAAGTGGAATATTCAAAAAAGAATCCACGGACTTCTAAAAAAAGTCCGTGGAACAGTATCGGGGAAGATCTGTAAATATGCAATCCGGCCCAAAAAGGACAGCCTTGAAACGTGCCGACTCTACAATTGTTCTATCGGATAACGCAACACAGTCTTCAACTTTTCGGGAGAAGTACGACGGGGATCGGAAAGATAGATTTCATGATGAAGACGGCCGTCATCGGTTGCGAACCGGTACCCGGCGGCCTTTACATATTCCTCCATCCGGGCGATGGTCGAGGGTTCATCATCATAAGGTCCAAGGTGCATGCACTGTACGCACAGACCTTCATCATAAGAGAAGAACTCCGCCATAGAAAAGTCCTTGCCTTTCTTCCTTGATGCTTCTTCGACTGCCCAATCGAAATCTTCCTTCTTCACGAATTCAGGGAGACGGATCATCGCCATGAAACGGAATTCCTCCTTGTGAGCATAATCAACCGCTCCCCTTTCCGACCACCAGAGTCCTTCCAGCGGAGGAACCACATATTCGAAATAGCCGTCTATCCTGTGGTTTCCTTTGTAGCTCATCTTTATCGTGAAGGAAATCCCATACAGGATATCTATGGCGGCCTTGAACTCCCCCGTCTCATCATTGGGGTTGCCGCTTCCCCTTACTGCGACATAGTTCGCGGAAGGAACGGAAACGATCCCGGGTTTTGAGGGAGGGAGGTAATACTCCTTATATTCTTTTTTGAAGTCAAAGGGCATTTTCTACTTATTTTTGAGTGACATGAGCAATCTGAAAAGGAACAGTACGACGAAGAGGACAAGACCATCCCCAAGATAGAACCCCAAAGGTTGGACATGTTTTATGGCGAGGTCGAAAAGATAGAGAATAATGGGGCAGGCTACCGCTATTTTGAGCGCCTCTATAAGGGATGTTCTGACAAATGGCTTCATTCCGGTCGTATTTTTCAGCTAATTTAGGATTTTCATTCAAGATTTTGCCAATCTGACCACGGAGAAGCCGAAAAGAATCCCCTGATATTGCATGTCCAGGTGGCAACTGATTCCTTATTTTAATTATATTTGCATTTATGGGGAAATCAAATGGAATTTTACATGACCTATGGTCCTCCCTTCAGGACAAACTGAAGGAGGCCTTGGTGTCAGTGATGCCGGTGAGCCTTATCGTTCTCGCCCTGTCATTGACCCCATGGGTCGACATCACCGCCAAAGAACTGGCGGTGTTCATGGGCTCAGCAGTCCTTCTTATCGCCGGAATAGGCCTTTTCAATTTGGGTGCGGACATGTCAATGACTCCGATGGGCCAATACATCGGTGAGGGTCTCACAAAATCCAAAAGACTCGGCATTCTGCTTTCCGTCTGCTTCGTGATGGGACTGCTTATCACTGTAGCGGAGCCGGACCTTTCAGTCCTTGCCGGACAAGTGAGCGCCGTCATGAACGGGACCTTGCTTATCGGCACCGTAGGTGTCGGAGTGGGTATCTTCCTTCTCATAGCGGTTGTGAAGATCGTGTTCCACAGTGACCTGACGAGCATCCTGATGTTCTTCTACATGGTCCTTTTCTGCTTCGTGGCGCTGCTCATCCAGAAAGGCAA
>DBWN01000209.1 GCA_002308935.1 Bacteroidales bacterium UBA1237
GCGAACACCGGCATCCACAGGTACATTTCTATCCCTTTGGAATGGAGATGTTTCCCCACTTTCAGGTAAATGTCCTTCTCCAGGCTCCAGCCTATTATGACTTTGCGCACATTTATAAGGGCGCTCACCGAGTCGATCCTGCTGATTATGCTTTCAGCGGTATAGTCCGGAGAATGCCAGCTTCCGAGCGATACCTGGACCACATAGGAAGGATCCTGCTGAGCGGGCTTGCAAGCGAATAATGCAAAGAGGGAAAGGGCTATGATGATGACTTTTTTCATGGGAAATACCGTTAGCTCTCAAATGTAGGCATAATTCGCCTATCCGAGGTCCCAAAAAACGGCAAATCAGTACGCAGAAAAAGTCACTACCCAATTATCAGTTTACCGGCTTTGGGGATTTTGCGCACCAGCACACAGAATATGGCGACTCCGACAAAGGAAATCACTGCTGTTCCAAGAATCTGAAGCGGTGTCGTCCAGACGCCACCCAACGCTCCTTCACTTCCAAGACCAAGAGAAGAACGGAGCCAAGCGGATACCGTACCCAACAGCAGCATATGGCAAAGGTACATTCCGTAGCTGGCATTGGAGACCGGCAGCAGGACATTCCTGTAGAATCCCCCTTCGCCCTTTATCTTCCGGAAAACGAGTATCCACCCGATTGTCATGAGAGCCACTCCCAAGGTGTCATTGAGCCATGGTCCTTCCCAAAGGGCGGCAAGGGCGACGGGGCCCTCGACCGGGAACACTCCATGGGCGTCAGCCTGGACTCGGCCAAGGAATCCGAACGAACAAATCGCGAATCCTGCCACGAACACTGGGATACCGACCGAAAGGGTCTTCTTCCATGAGAGTTCACCTACGAACTTCCTGAAATACAATCCCAAAAGCATATACCCCACGAATCCACTCAGGTAATAGAAAACCCCATATGTGTTCCAGCTGGCCTCTCCCCAAAGAGGATACTTGGCTGCATTAGGAATACCGGAAGGCCCGTAGATGACCGGAGCGCTGCCTCCCGCCCATTGGCGTACAAGAGGGATTATGGTAGTGAAAAGCCAAATGGCGAGGTACACCTGCAACTCCTTCTTCCCCACTTTCTCAGCCCAAGGAGAGAGAAGCGGCATGATCAGATAGAGACCGACTATCATGTACACGAACCACAGATGCCCAGCAGCATAATTGAAGTTCAGAAGCAGGTCCTTGAAATTCTGCACAGGCTCACCCCAGACGAGGGCGTAAACGATAGTCCATATGGCGAAAGGGATCAGAACGCGGACCGCCCTTCTGCGGAAAAACTCTCCTGTGGAATAATGCAGAGGGAACTGAAGATAACTGGAAGCGACCACGAAAAGAGCCACACTGGCCCTCGGAAGCACATTCAGTATTGACATCCAGACAGCATCCGCCTTCATAAGGATGAGGGACCCTTCCCCACCAAGGTAGAACGGTTCGCAGCTATGGGTCATCATGACCAGGAAACACGCCACGACCCTCAGCCAGTCAATCCAGATTTCGCGATTGGTATTGATACCTGCCATATTCCTTGAGAGTTTGGGACAAAGATAACAAAAGGAATGGCAAATAGTGATTATTTGAGACGGCGGACCATAAGAAGTTCTTCTCCGCGATCCTCAATGATCTCAAAACCGCACCTAAGGTACAGTCTCAGTGCAGGATTGGCTTTCTGGACTGAAAGGGACACCCTCTCATATCCTTCTTCATCAAGAAGTCCGATCATGTCCTTCAGAAGAGAAGTCCCTATGCCTTTACCCCGATAATCTTCATATAGAGATATCGCCAATGAAGGGGTTGAGTCATCAATGTGGCCGTAATCATCCATGACTCTGACCCAGACGGCACCGACCACTTTACCGTCACATTCTGCGACAAGGCAGCGGTCGTCAGGTTCGGTTCCGAAGCCCTTGACATACACCTGCAGGTCGTCATTCAGGATGATGGACCTCGGCGGAGGGAGGACACCTTCAGGGATGAAGATCGCTTCGTACAGGAAGTCATCCAGCAGCGGAATCTCCTCAGGACGTATTTTACGGATCACAGTCATATGGCTATGCTACATCACTTCCAGTCTTGGTTTCACAGGCTCAACGAGATGATTGATCCTGTCCCGCTCCACAGTTACGACACCCTTCACCTTCTTGAAATATTCGATCGCTTTCTGCATTACCGCACCCTCAGGAAGTGTTATCGCGATTCCGGGGATGATGCTGTAGTCATATTTCAACGTGGCTCCGTAATCCTCCACAGCCTTAAGAAGAGGGTCCTTCCCTACTTCAGTATCGTACATTATTATAAGAGTGTCGGGACTGTAGAGTTCAGTATCTATTGGTTTCACATTGAAGTGATAACCCTCAAAACGCCTGAAGAAGTTCACAATTACGGTATTGGAAGAGACTTTCTCTTCAGAACTTATGGTATCAGGGTCTACCACATGGAAATAATATGTCTTCCCCTTTTCGAAGCGGTCGTCGTCCTCGCCCAGGTTACGGTTGTTCTCCCATTCCTCGTCGGTATATATCGTGACGGCGGCACGGAAAGTCTCATAATGCCAGGAGTCCATTATCTCTCCGGAGAGATTCCTGGTATAGCCTGTTCCCTTGGGAGCGAACTCCATCACTGACTCCGGATCGCATTGACGTGACTCAATGACCCCTGCGGTCCTCATCTGGACTTCTGTAAGTACCCATCCGCCAAGGAGGTTCACCTTTTTGCCCTGGTAATCCCGATAATCACCCGGCTCC
>DBWN01000109.1 GCA_002308935.1 Bacteroidales bacterium UBA1237
GCAAGGCAAACAAAAAATCTTTTATGACTAATGTACACTATGTTATTATTTTCGTGGTTTGAGTTAGTACTTCGTGGAGATAAACATGGCTGAAGAGACAAAGAAAAAGAAGAATCTGCTGACCAGAAAACTCGTTCGTTATGTGATCACTATTTTCGTGACTCTTGCGCTGATGGTCGTTGTTCTTTATTACATGCAGACAAAAGGGCAGGCTGAGTATCAGAAGAACATGAGCCTTGTTCCTCTTCTCGATGAAGTGACTGAGGATCTGGATTCCCATACCAAAAGTGTCGAGGCCCTTACAAAGAGATTCCACAGTGCTAACCAGATATCCGTACGTCTTGTAGGACTTTTTCTGGAGTCCGGCGCCTTCAAGGAACTGCAGCAGGCAACTGATGCTGCTTCCGGTTCGGCTGCCCTTAAGGCTCTGTCATCCAAGACCGGAATGTATTCGATGATGATTATCGATACGCTCGGAAACCTTCTTCTCACCGATGATGCGGATTTCTACAAGAGGGTGGGAACAAATCAGAATATCAACATCGTCAGGGCCAAGAATAATGCTGCCGGAATATTTACAGTTGTTCAGTTTGATGGAATCACCAAAGCCATAGAAGGTTGGGAAGGAACCTACAGGCTTCTGGCGGACGGGACTCCTGAAATCAAACCTATTCAGGTATTTATCAATGCAGAAGACGGTACGACCAATGACGGCTATTACTACAGTACTCCGATAAAGGACGAAAATGGTAATTATAGCGGATACTTTCTGGTTGCCATGGCCGATGCCGCACAGATGGAAGCTGATATCTCAGGCCTGACCAATATGGCCGATGTCCTTGAGTCGGTAGGTGTGGGAAACGGTTTTGTCTTCTCTCTTGACCCGAAAACAGGAGATTTCACCTTCTTCAGGAATGAAGAAGGCCTTGATCTGACAGGTGAGAACTATAAGAAAACGGGGTTGACCGATGAAATACTTGTGGACGGATACTCCGGTCTTCAGGAAATCTGCGGCACAGAGTACTACTGTGTGACAAAGATATATTCGTCCTCCGTGTTCGGAAAAAGAGTCGTCATTGCGGCAACGCTTCCTGAGACAGAGCTTTATGGCTCCCGAGTCTTTAATATCTTCTGGGGAGTGCTGGCGATGTTTGTTGTCGGCAACCTGATTCTCACCTATGCAACAATCATCCAGATTGACCAGCTGAAGAAGGGAACAATCGAAGAGGCCCGCAGGGTTATTTTTACCACCAGGAAGGGGAAAAAGTATTACTACAACCGTGCACTGGGACTGAAGATATTCCCGCTTATGGTCATAGGTCTGTTGGTTGTATTCGGAATTTCTATCTACACACAGACGCTTTCCCAGCTTTCGTCGGCCGTCAGGGTTTCTGAATCCAGAATCAATTCAATCGGAACAGGCGTTTCAAAGAACACAAAGAGGGCGGATACCGTCGCCGCATTCTACAACAAACAGAACCTCAACAAGACCTTCCTTCTGGCAGATATCATCGCCAGGGCCCCGGAAGCCGTCTTTGATTATGATCTGACCGACACCGTGCACTTTGAGTACGCCAAAAACGATGACAACAGCGTTGTTACTGACAGCTACGGCAACCCTGTGCTTACGGCAAGGTATCATCCGAACCTCGAGGCACTGTGCAAGGCCTATGATTTTGAGTCCATGTACGTGTTCAACGACAGGGGCCGTGTTATTGCAACCAGCGCCCAGTGGTGGAACTTTGTCATAAGCGACGACCCGACGTCGCAGTCCTATCCTTTCCGCGATGTACTTGTGAACACTGACTACTATGTTCAGGATTATCAGAAAAGCGATGTCGGAGAGTCCGATCAGTACATAGGCTGCGCCTTGTTCTATTACACATACAACGACCACGGAACCACTCGTTTTGCCTCAGAGTATGAGTATAAGTACGGAGTGCAGGATGAAAACGGAAGAATAATCGTTCCTTCATCTGCGATTTCAAGACACAGAGGACTGCTTCAGACCAGCGTTGCAACCCACAGCATCGAGGATTATCTGAGCATGACTACCATTGAGTACACAATCACCGGTATGAACATGTTCTATGACGGCTACTTCCTCAGCTTCTCTGCGGACGAGTCCCATAAACTTCTGTATTCTCCGTTCGGAGAAAAGGTGGTCATCAATACAAGGGATGCAATGTTCTCCGGAGACTTCAACGGTTTCATTACAATCAACGGACAGAGATACTTCTCAAGCATCAGAAAATCAGGCGGAATCTTCATAGGAACCCTTATTCCGACAAGTGCTCTGTTCATGCTGAGAAACAACATCTCATCTGCCACCGTTATCATCGCTCTTATATCCTTCCTGAATCTGCTCGGCTTCATGCTGTACTCAACCAGCGATGAGGATGAGGTGCTCAAAGAAAGAGTGGCTGAGTATCTGAAGGAGAAGGAGGAGGAAGATGAGGAGCCGGTTGAAGGAAGTGCGAACTTTGATGTGACGATGCCCGACGGCAAGAAGAAACGCGTCAAATCCGCTCAGTCCAGATGGAGTACAAGTTTCACCGAATGGCAGAAAAAGAGTGTCGAGCAGAAGTTCTCGTCCGTAGTCAAAGTCTGCAGCTTCATGATCTTTGCCTTTGTTCTTATTTCCGTGCTGTTCGCAAAGTACGTTTTCCCGGCTGATTCGATTATGCATTACATCATCAACGGGAATCTGGAAAGAAGCCCGAACCTCTTCGGGGCAAGCCGCAGTGTCATGTATCTCATAGTTGTTCTGTTCGGTGCGAAGATTGCAAAGAGGATAATCAACGTCCTTTCTTCGAACCTCGGAGCAAGAGCGGAGACCATCGGACACCTTCTTGAGTCTGTCATCCAGTACGGAGGCGTTCTCGGCGTTCTGTTCTACTCCCTGTATCTTATGGGTCTTAACACGGCATCGCTTCTGACATCAGCCGGAATCCTTTCCATTGTCGTAGGTCTCGGTGCCCAGAGCCTCATATCGGATATTCTCGCCGGTATCTTCATTGTGTTTGAAGGCGAGTTCCGCGTCGGTGATATCGTCACGGTAGGGGACTTCAGGGGAACGGTCATTGAGATCGGTATCCGTACCACCAAGATTGAGGACATCCTGGGCAACATCAAGATCTTCAACAACAGCTCCATCTCCGGAGTCCTCAACATGACCAAGGAGTACTCCACAGTGCCTATCGAGCTTGGCATCGAGTACGGCGAGTCGCTTGAGCGCGTCGAGGCGGTTCTGAAGGAGGAGTTCCCTGCAATCAAGAAGAAGATCAAGTCCATCATAAACGGACCTTTCTACAAGGGTGTTTCAAGCCTTGGAGACAACTCGGTGAATATTCTCATTCTTGCCCAGTGTATGGAAGGAGACAGAATCCAGCTGGTCAGAGATATGTACAGAGAACTCTATCTTATCTTCAACAAGCATGGAATCAACATTCCGTTCCCACAGGTCACGGTCTCCTACCTCAAGGATGAGGAGGCAAAGAAGATTTCCGCCAAGGAAAAGCGTGAAGTCGAGGCATTTGTCAAGGAGCAGAAGAAAGTCTCTGCAGGAGTTGATGCAGGCGAGTAAAGAATCCGTTATCTTCGGACAATCGACTCTCTGGAAATCAGCTCCGTGTCCAGAAGAATCGATCTTGGCATGGTGTGGGAGTGAAGCAGCTCAAATAGTGATTCGGCTGCTGTGAATCCTGTCTGGAAGCTTGGCTGGTTGATAGTGGTAAGGCCTGGTGTTGTTATGGATGCCATCTCAATGTTGTCAAAACCTACAACACCAAGATCTGTGGGAATCTTCAGTTCGAATCTGTTTGCGGCCTTCAGGACGGAGGCTGCAAACACATCGGCTGCGCAGAAGATGGCATCAGGTTTTTCATCGGCTCCCAGAAGCTGGCATGCAGCCGAGTATCCCAAATCGTATGCAACATCAGGAAGAGAGATTTTCCAGGTTCTTGGAATTGTTATGTTGTGGCTCTCCAAGGCGGCTTCAAAACCCCTGAGCCTTTCCTGGGCGTAGTTGAACATGATGGGGCCGTTGAGCAGGGCGACCTTCTTGTATCCCATATTTACTATATAATCAACGGCACCCTTTGCCGCGGCAAAGTCATT
>DBWN01000118.1:0-854 GCA_002308935.1 Bacteroidales bacterium UBA1237
GTCACGGCCTACTGCACTTACGGCAAGTCCTTCCAGACCGAACTGGGAAACATGGTACGCGAAATTCGCCGGGGCGCCGCCCAATTTCTTTCCTGTGGGGAAAACGTCCCAAAGGACTTCCCCTATTCCTACTATATACTCACTCATCATCTTGCGACTTTAGGATGATAGAAAAACAGATATATGACTCCGATCGCCATTACGGCCACTGCTCCCGCCTGTCCGACCGCATCTGAAGCGAAGCCCATCAGAAGGGGGAACACTGTGCCTCCGAAAAGTCCCATTATCATAAGTCCTGACACTTCATTCTCGTTCTCGGGGACTGAAAGGATCGCCTGGGAGAACACGATCGAGAATATGTTCGAGTTCCCGAATCCCACAAGCGCGATAGCGATATAGAGTATCGCCTTTGTGGTTCCGAAGAACATTCCGCACATCGAAAGTGCCATAAGGATCACACTGAAAAGGAAGAACTTCTTATGGCTGAACTTCGAGAGGATGAATGATCCGGAGAGGCATCCGAGGGTCCTGAATATGAAATACAAACTCGTCGCGAATCCCGCCTCAGTGAGGGTCATCCCCACCCTTTCCATCAGAAGTTTGGGGGCGGTAGTGTTGGTTCCCACATCAATTCCGACGTGGCACATGATGCCGAGGAAACTCAGCAGCACAATGGGTTTACCCAGAAGCCGGAAACATCCGGCGAAAGAAGATGCCTTGTCTGGAGTCTTCTCCCTCTCAATGGGAGTTATGAGAAGGACTATAGAAGCGAGTATGCCGATAGCCATGTAAACCGGGAAAAGCACTCTCCATCCGAGTCCGAAAGAAGGCAGTGCCTGGGTAGCTCCCCACAT
>DBWN01000118.1:978-2136 GCA_002308935.1 Bacteroidales bacterium UBA1237
AGCGAGAAGCTCACCAGCATAAGGCCGTAGCTTTCACCGAAAAGCGGAAGAAGAAGGGATACGACTGTGACCACAAGGCTCAGAAGAACCGTATTCTTTCTCCCTATCCTGTTCATCAGCATTCCGGTCGGGACCGAGAAAATGAGGAACCAGAAGAACACCAGAGAAGGGAAGATGTTCGCCGCGGAATCCGAAAGACTCAGGTCGGCCTGGACGTAATTGGAGGCGATGCCCACGAGGTCCACGAACCCCATGGCGAAGAAGCAGAGCATCACCGACAGAAGTTGGATTTTCTTGTTCATGATCGGAATTCTAGATATTCAAAGGATATACTGTGACTGAAGTCCTGGATGCGCCCTGCACTTCAAAAGTATCATAAGGCTGGGTCGGGAACACGAGATTCGTCATCGCGAAATCGTCCCCGAAGATCTCCATGCTGCAGGTATCAATGAAAATGCGTATCTGCACCTTGCCACCAGGTGTGGTCGGAGCCGTAGTCACGCAAGGGAACTTGTCGCTGAAGGAAGTCACTCCGCTTCCGCCGCGGTCCATTGAGAAGCAGCGTCCGGAAGGGTCATAAGTCAAGGTCACCTTCTCGCCCTTGGAGTTGGACAGGGTGAATACACTCTTGGAAGAGGATGAAGGGAAGGAAAGCACTATCTCCGAGCACCCGGAAGGAACTGCGATGCTCCCTTTCTTGAAGGTCTTGGAGGAAGGAGTCCCCCTCAATGAAAGCATTTCCTTGACAGGCGAACTGCACATGATGTAGGATCCGTCCTTTGGCTTCAGGGAAAGTTCACGTGCGATGGAATTGGCGCTGCGGTACTGCTGGGTAGGAACCACGTTGCCGTACTCCCAGTTGCTCATCCAAGCTATTGCCAGATGCCTTCCGTCAGGGACGTTGCTCCAAGTAACGGTCGCATAATGGTCTTTGCCGTAGTCCATCCACTTTTCAGTAGAGGGAGCGTCATCACATTTGAAATCATGCCCGTCATATTTCCCGACGAAATACTGCGTAGCGCTGCCGCCGAAAGGTCCTCCGGGGTTGATGTTCACTATAAGAACGTCCTTGTCACCGAAACGCACGATGTCGGGGCACTCCCACACTCCCCCATGGTTACCGTATGAAAGGCCGAAACTGCTCTCATAGGTCCAGTC
>DBWN01000118.1:2194-2532 GCA_002308935.1 Bacteroidales bacterium UBA1237
TCGTCAAAGAACATCTTGGGGTCCCTGAAATCCGGAATATCAGCCACGATGACCGGGTTGCCGGAATATTTGGTGAAGGTGCGTCCGTTGTCGAGGCTGTAAGCGAGGCTCTGGGTCTGGCTGCTTCCTGACGAAGTGTACATAGCCACGATCGCTCCCCTCCCGAATCCCGCGACGTTCTCCTTGTCAACGATCGCGCTTCCGCTGAAAACAGCTCCGAGGGCGTCAGCCATTATCGCATTGGGCAGCTGGTCCCAATGGATGAAGTCACGCGTCACGGCATGTCCCCAAGTCATGTTGCCCCACATGCTGCCGTAAGGATTGTGCTGGAAGAAAAG
>DBWN01000130.1 GCA_002308935.1 Bacteroidales bacterium UBA1237
GGCATAAGGGTATTCGAATTCTCCCCCAAGGACTATCCGTCCAAGGCCGCCTATGAAGAGAAGATCGTGGAGCAGCTGGACGAGCTGAAGGTTGAACTTGTCTGCCTTGCCGGCTACATGAGAATCGTAGGAGACACTCTTCTTGAAGCCTACAGCGGAAAGATCATCAACATCCATCCCTCTCTCCTCCCCGCATTCAAGGGAGCGAGAGCTGTCGAAAGGGCCGTGGAGTACGGAGTGAAAGTGTACGGAATCACCGTGCATTATGTCGACTCGGACCTGGACGGAGGGAAGATCATCGCCCAAAGGGCTTTCCCGTATGAGGGTTCCGACCCTGAAGAGGTCCATGCCCTAGGACAAGTGATTGAGCATGAACTTTATGTGGAGGTCATAAAGAAGCTCCTTCCAGCAATCTGACAAAGCGTCACGCCACATTCAAAAGAAGATTCCGTCGGGTGAAAAATCATCCGGCGGATTTCTTTATCGCTTTTTGTCCTGAACAATTCACCGAGAAAACAGGGCTATTCACCGATTATATTCTTTCCTGCATTACTTGGAACATAACTTTGCCCACCGGAAACCGGGATGGACGAAAGCGGGATGCTCTCCCCTTCATCCTATGACAGACAACAACTCAAGAATCATCGTAAAAAGCAAGTAATATGAAAAGGACAGCAAAAGCAATCATGTTAGCGTTATGCGTAGTTTCAGCGGCAAGCTGCAAGAACAGTTCTTCAAACCAATCAGCAAACAAAGAATACGTCATAGAGACCGATCCGGCCTACAACATAAGTACTGACACCCTCCTGGAGAAGTTTCCCATCACTTTCCCAACAAGTGCTGACACTCATGAGGAGAAAGGTATCCAGAACCGTATGCTGAACGGGTTCAACTGCTGGAATGAGGGCTTTGACGCATGGAAGAATTGGGGAGACGTCCTCTATTCCCCCGAGTCCATATACAACGTGAACGGAGTGAGGATGACCCTTGAGGAATACCAGCAGGCTATGAACGTCACCCTCAAAGCGAATGACATCCTTATGGGAGACTTCGACAACATGATAATCTGCGGAAACTGGACGGCGATCCGTTATCAGACGACCAACAGGAACAGGCAGACAGGAGTGGAGACTCCTGTTCCCGTGACTGAATTCGTACGCTTCAAGGACTTCGGTGAAAAAGGAATGAAAGTAGATGAAGGATGGGGAGGAACGAAAGGCTCAAGCTATGCAGGACTTCTTAACTTCATAACTGACGAAGAGAAAGAGGCCCAGAGGAAAATGGCTGAAGAGATAATCGCCACCGTTCTCCCTGAAACCTCCGACCTCAATGAGAAGTATCCCGTACTCTACCCCGTCGAAATAAAAGGCGAGAAAGAGAACAAAATGAAAGACATGATACTCCAGGACCTGGACAACTGGAACAACGGTCCCGAAGCATATGCAAAGTGGGCTGACTCCTTCTTCTCAGATGATATTGAATACGGTTACAATGACTTCACCTTCAACAAAGAAGAACTCAAAGCCAACGCCAGACACTATATGCAGGAGAAAGCCCTCAAGAGAGTGAAAATCTACAACATCCTGGTGAGCGACGACTGGGCGGCTATCCACTCATGGCATGTTGTGAACACACCTGATGGCGGAAAGGACGTTTTCGACAGCATGGGATTCTACCATTTCGTGGAGAGAGAAGGGAAACTTGTAGTGGACAAGTGCTGGATCAAAGAATACGCGTAAGCCCGATCACAAGCCCTGTCACATGCCGGGTGCAATAAGAGGGACGGTCCGTCGGGCCGTCTCTCTCAGGTTCAATTATTCGAACGCGGACTAAAAGTTCTTGTGGATTGATGTCCAACCGGGGAACTCCATGCCAAAGACCTTCTCATCAAGGAAGTAGGCTGACTCAGCAATCTTGCCTTTATGCTGCCAGTCAAGCCACTTGATCACGGCATGTGCATACTTTCCGCCATGGCTTTCGTAGTAAGAGCCCTCATGACCGTCTATTACGGTGTTGAGCAATACTACAGGTACACCTTCCAGGTTCTTGTAATCCTCCTTTCCGTTAGGAGTCGCCATGTCCTCCTCTCCGCCCACGATGTAAAGCATGGGGAAGTGAGCATTCGCCAACTGTCTCTTATCAGTTCCCTGCATGGACATTCCGCCGATACCGGAGTTGAGGATGATCGCTGTAGTGACCCAGACACGGATTCCGTATAATGGGAAGGACGAAGGACACGAATTCCGATACCATAAACGCAAAAAGCGGAATCTCCAGTAAACACCGGAAACTCCGCCTTTGTACCCCCGAGTGTCCTATTCTCGAACCGGATGCTCGAGGATTTGGACAAAATTTGGGCGTTGAGGCATATTATCCCAGACCCAACGAACCCATTCTTTTCCAACATTTCCTGTGCCATAGAAAGCAGCCGGTAAGGTAGCGGCTATATCCCGGGAGTGAGTATTCTATACCGCTCCCTACGTTCCTATAACCAGCATCTTGCGGAAGTATCTTCCCTCGTTTAACACCCTCCCGCCAGTAAGTATAGCAGGGCTTTACAACTGTTCGACGGACGAAGCGAAGCCGGTCTTCCGTATAATCGTCAGTTTCCCTTTACTTTTCTTACCGAACCTACTATTTATAAGAAAAACACATTCATTATGGAATACAAAAGACAATACA
>DBWN01000181.1:0-680 GCA_002308935.1 Bacteroidales bacterium UBA1237
GGAGGCATCAAGGAGAAGATCCTCGCCGCCAAGAGGGCAGGAGTCAAAACCATCGTCATAAGCGAAGACAACCGCAAAGATGTGGAGGATATCAAGGAAATCTACGTAAAAGGTCTTACCTTTGTCTATGTCAAGGATATCTTTGATGTGATCTCCTACATCTTTGAATAGGCATGGAAGTCAAGATAGAACAAAGCTGGAAGAACGCACTCGCGGGAGAGTTCGACAAGGACTACTTCGTCTCGCTGGTGCGTTTTCTTCATTCCGAAAAGGCTGCCGGGAAGAGGATATTCCCTCCCGGCAAGTTGATTTTCAGGGCATTCGAACTCACCCCCGTCGACAAGGTGAAAGTAGTCATCCTAGGTCAGGATCCCTATCATGGGCCGGGGCAGGCGATGGGTCTCTCATTCTCTGTCCCCCAAGGAGTCAAGGCGCCGCCTTCACTTGTGAACATCTTCAAGGAGATAGAGTCCGACCTCGGAATAAGGATGAGCGGAAGTCCGGACCTTGAACCTTGGGCCCGCCAAGGGGTCCTTCTTCTCAATACCGCCCTAACTGTCCAGGAAGGCATAGCCACTTCGCACAGCAGAATAGGCTGGCAGTATTTCACGGATGCTGTCATAAAGTACATTTCCGACAACTGTGACGGCGTCGTTTTCCTTCTTTGGGGAAGGCATGCC
>DBWN01000181.1:764-3078 GCA_002308935.1 Bacteroidales bacterium UBA1237
TGCAGGCATTTTTCGAAGACAAACAAGATACTGATGGAAGAAGGCAAGACTCCCATCAATTGGCAATTATAAAGACATGGAAAGAAAGGCATTGTTTCCGGGATCCTTCGATCCCTTCACCGCAGGTCACCTCAATATCCTCAAGCGTGCCCTCACGATGTTCGACAAGGTAGTCGTGGCGGTCGGTATCAACCAGGACAAGAGGGGATTCTTTTCGATGGACCAGAGGATTGACATAATCCGTCAGATAACTGAGGGACTCGAAGGTGTTGAAATAATCAAATACGACACCCTTACGATCGACAAGTGCCGCGAACTCGGCATCAAGCATATAGTGAGAGGCGTACGCAATATGCTCGATTTCGAGAACGAGAGGGCGATAGCCGACGCCAACAGGCGCCTCGCTCCGGACATAGAGACGATCATCATCCCTACTGCACAAGAGTTCGCACATATTTCCTCTTCGGCTGTAAGGGACATCATCAAACATCATGGGGACACTTCGCTCTTCCTTCCGGACGGCATAATCCTTCCCGAACACAATGCTTAAGATTCCATTCAAGAAAGTCCTCCTCGCTTGGGTGAGCTTCGCCCTTCTCTTTCTTCTGAAGGGCCTCACTTCATATGCGCAGGCTCCACAGGATTCCGCGATGGCGGCTCTGGACGCCAAACTGGACGAGTATTTCTCTGCTCTGACAAGGGAAAGCACGAAGGTGAAGATAGAGGAAAGCGACTTCCTTATTTCGTCGTGCACCACGGCTCCGGTGAGGAACCATGTGGCCATCAGGGTTTATGACCATTTCCTGCAGTCAAAGATAATGGGTGATGAGGCTGTCGTCGTTCATCTTGTCGACAAGTGGTTCGAACCGGGCAAGGCTTCGTTCAATTCGGACGATGACCTTATGAACGCCAAGATATTCGCGATGTTCAACCGTCAGTCACTCATCGGGAACAAGGCCCCTTCTCTTCTTCTTAAGACCATTGACGGGATGAAGGTCGAGGCATTGGGACTGTCCGAAGGTGGTTTCGCCGCTCCGTCGGAGCGTTATAGGATACTGTATTTCTACGCCCCTGATTGTGCGACCTGCAAGATTGAGTCCGTCCTTATGACGAAGATGCTCTCTGAAGAGGCTCTTCCGGTCGATCTTATAGCTGTCAATACCAAGGACAATGAAGAGGAATGGCGCCAGTATCGTGAGGAAAGGCTTATGGTAAGGTCTTCCGTGACCAGGGTCATGCACTACTGGGATCCTGAAGTCGACTCCGACTTCCAGATTAAATACGGTGTCCTCCAGACCCCGAAGCTTCTCCTGATTGATCCTTCCGGTACAATCATCGGCAGGGGACTGGACACTGAGGCTCTTAAGACCCTGCTTCTGACCTATGTCAAGCAAGAGTCTCTGCAGTACGGTACCGACGAGTCCTCCATCTTCTATGACAATGTCTTTGAACCTTTGGGCTCGGACATTACCGGTGAGGATGTCATAAGCACTGCCAAATATATCGAGTCCAGTACCCTCGGAGCAGGCCAGCCAAGGCTCTTCCGCCAGATGTGCGGAGACCTTCTTTATTACTTGACCCTTAAGAGAGAAGAAGCTTATAAGGAAGGCCTTGAGTACGTGGTGGACTCTTTGGTTTTGGCGCGTCCTGATGTCTGGAACACTCCTGATGATACCATGAAAGTGGTCACCATGGCTACCATAGAAAAGAACATGCTTTCCAGGACTCCTGTCGGGAAACGGCTCCCTTCTCTCAAGGTCCATGGCGACATGAGGACATGGAAAGGAAAGAAGTACGGGCAGTATGACATATCCAAGATAGGCTCGCCTTATTCGTATATCCTCATTTACACTGAAGGCTGCGGGCACTGCGAGGAAGAATTGGCTGGAGTGGATGCCATACTGACTTCATTCAACTCGCCCGACCGCCAGGTGAAGAAAGTCGCGAAGAAGACAAAAGTCCTTGTCATCAATCTGGATACATTGATGTCGAACTTCCCGGATGAGGCTTATTCACTGCTGGATACATTCGATCTGACGGCACTGCCCTACGCCGTGGCGCTTTCCAAAGACGGTACTGTGCTTCACAAGTACATGTCGTTCATGGAGTGACCGGTAGCTTTATTGGCGTTGCCGCTTATAAGCTGAAGGGAATTCAGTTTGTTCGCTTGGAAAAAATGTTTACCTTTGCAGTCCGTTCCTTCTGAAGGACGGAAAAACGGTACTGAGGTATGGTGTAATGGCAGCACTAGGGATTTTGGTTCCCTCAGTTCAGGTTCGAATCCTGATACCTCAACTTTAGGATGGTCACCTCA
>DBWN01000181.1:3208-6946 GCA_002308935.1 Bacteroidales bacterium UBA1237
TAGTGGAAGGATCCCTGTGAGCGAGATTGAGGACTATTCCTCTTACTGAACCGTCCATCTGGCGAGGGATGACTACCGTGCTCCCGTTTTCCGGATAGATGAACTCCATCGCTTTCAGATTCCCTTTCACCCCGGATGATGGAACATATTCGGGATGATACTGCCTGTAGTACCACTCCATGGCCGGGGGAAGCAGGAACCTGACTTCACCTTCGACCGTCTTGTGGTAAGGGCAAGGGTCGGTTCCTGACGCTGAAGAAGGCAACAGCATGGTCATCGTCCCTTCGGATGAGTCTTTGCAGTCCGGACCGGCCAGATGGCCTGACATGGTGCAGACTTCTTCTGTGATCCCGTCTTCTGCAGGCGGCGCCAGGAACCATCCGTCTTCCCGGTAGATCCCTTTTTCTTGTGAAGGCTTCAGAAGACTGAAAATGTCGAACATCACAGGTCCGGCCGTCCTTGCTCCGGTGAGCCCTGGTACACCGTGTCCGTCGGCATTTCCCGCCCATACACCGACAGCGTAATCCGGAGTCACTCCCACTGCCCAGGCGTCCCTGTAACCGTAACTGGTGCCGGTCTTCCATGAGACTTTACGGACAGAGGAGACCATCCTCATGTCGAGTTCATCCGGGCGGTTCACTTCGCTGAGCGCATCCAGAGTGTACCACAGGGCGACTTTGTCATTGAGAGGGAAACTCCCTTCCTTGCCTTTGCCGTTCTTCTCCTCTTTCAGATATTCAGCGCTCAATGCGGCGTACATGCCGGTTATCTCGAGAAGATTGCCTTCAGCTCCTCCCAGGATGAGGGAGAGGCCGTAGTCGGAGGCGTCCCTTGTAAGAGTAGTCATTCCTGCTTCCTTCAATAATCCGAGGAGTTTCTGGACACCGAACTGCCTCAACATGTGGACGGCAGGGACGTTCAGTGATCTCGCTAGAGCCTGGTCCGCCTGGACCGCTCCCGCATATTGCATGTTGAAATTCTGGGGCGTGAAACCGCCTATGTTGAGAGGAGTGTCGGGGATGAGGGTTTTGGGGAGTATTTCCCCGTCCTGAAGCAGGGCACAGTATAGGATGGGCTTCAGGATACTGCCCGTGCTTCGTGGCGATTTGGCTATGTCCACCTGGAATCCCTCTCTTTTCCTTTGAGCGGATGCGTTGCCCACATATGAGATGACTTCTCCCGTGTGTACATCAATCACTACTGCAGACAGGTCATCAGTCCCTGTCCTTGAAAGCTCCCTGTTCCATCTGTCGGTGACGTTCTCCACAGAGCGTTGTAGGGAAAGGTCTATGGTCGTTGATACTGTCTTCCCTTTGTCAGACAGATAATACCCGTCCACAAGATGAGAGGCGTAGGAGGGCAGTGGATGGGGTTCTGCGGTGAGCGGTTCACTGATAGCCAGCACCATGTCCAGGGAGTCGAGTTTGCCTTTCTTGTAGAGCGCTTCAATGAGACGGTTCCTTTTTTCAAGGAGTTTCTCCCTGTTCTTTCCCGGATGTATCCCTGAAGGGGAGTTCGGAAGTACGGCAAGGGTCGCGGCTTCAGCCCATGAAAGGTCTTCCGGAGGTCTGGAGAAATATCTCCATGACGCAGCTTCCAGCCCTACTACATTTCCACCGAAGGGGGCGTGTGAAGCGTAAAGTGCCAGAATCCTGTTCTTGGAGTATCGGAGTTCAAGTCTTGTTGCCAGAATCGCCTCTATGATCTTCTGGCGGATATTGCGTTCCTTGCCCCTGGACATTCTGACCACCTGCATGGTTATGGTGCTTCCGCCGCTTTCTATATGCCCCGCTTTCAGGTTCTGGACAAGAGCTCTTCCAATGGCTATGGGATTTACTCCCGGATGCAGTCTGAAGTACTTGTCCTCGAACTGGATAAGTGCTGTCTTGTATTTGTGAGGAACCGAATCGCACGGAGGGAATCTCCACTGCCCGTCATCGGCTATCCTGGCTCCAAGAAGGTCACCTCTGCGGTCATTGACCACTGTCGAATAGCTGATCCCTTCAAAAAGGTCGGAAGGGAGGCAGAAAAGGTACCAGATGAAAAGGCCTGCGGCAGCGCCCAAGCATATCTTCCATACAAGTGACAGGCCTGCTATGCGTCTCCATAGCCCTGAAAGGGCACGCCCGGCTGTTGACCGGGCGGCTCTTGCAGATTCTTCTATGGAAGTCCTTTTCACTTGGGCTATTTCGTTACCGCGGCAGTGCCTGAAGCGGTCCTCGCGTAGAAGTCAGGCCTGTACATCGCTTCGCATATGATTGAAGGCAGGGTGAACTCACCTTCATAGGCGGCTCTCAGCCTCAAGGTGAAAGTCTTGGATGTCCCCCTGTCAAGGGAGAAGTACCATATCGCCCTGTCATCCCTTATGTCGAGATAATCGTAAGCGTCTGCTGCCGCAACTGCGGCTCCGGTCATCCTGTCGTTGTAGATTTCCCAACCTGAGGGGATGATTTCAGTGAGAGCGATGTTCTGGAGATCATCTCCGAGGCTCGTATTCTGTATCTTCACCACAGCCTTGAAATCGGTTCCCTGACGGATGGATGAAGGAGAAACCGCATTGCCCTTGGAGTCGTAATAGCTTACTGAGATCCTAAGGCCCTTTGATGAAGCCGCCACGGGACCGTTCTCTTTCATTACTGAAGTAAGGCTAACGTGAACCGGACCGGAGGAACTGTTCTTGACGCTTATCTTCTTGTCCCCGCTTCCGAGGTCCTTGGTGAATACGGCCTTGGCTGTTCCCACATGCTCGGCTTTCCCGTCAATCGTCAGGTCAGCTTCGAGAGCTCCGGTGTTCGTCTTGGTTGCAAGACGTGACATCGCGACTGAGGCGAACGCCAGCTCCTGCGTTGAGTAAGAATCCCTGAATGCGGGAGCTATCTCACCGGCGAGGCTGAGGGCGCCTTCTATGTCTCCGGAAAGCGTCAGCGCTTCAAGGCGTATTGCCTTGTCCCTCAGACTTGAACCGAACGTCTCCCTGGAGGAAACGCTTGAATTGAAGTCTTCTTCTGTACCCTTCAGCAGTTCGGAAGCTATATTGCTCTTGCCGCAGAGCGAGTAGGCTGAAGACAGCATGCATCTTGTGATGTAGTTGAGTCCGCCAGCTTCCCTCATCCTGTTCATTGAAGCGTTGTCGGGTTTTCCTGCCAAAGCCAGAGTATACAGGCGGTATGCCTGCTGCAGGTCAGCACCTGCCGCATCCTTTGTTCCGGGACGGTAAAGTCTTACTCCGGCACTTTGGTATCTCTCCCATGCTGACAGGACTGCAGCGCTCACATCGAATCCGTAGGAAGCTGCTTCTGTCATGAACTGCCCTGCCATCGAACTTGCCCAGGGATCCGAAGCGGATGCTCCCGGCCAGTACCCGAATCCTCCGTCAGGAAGCTGCCTTGAGTAGAGTTCCTTCAGGATCTGAGGAATCATCTTTTCAGCACCTTCCTTGTTCTGATCCGACAGAAGCCCTATGGTGTAAATGAGGTTCATACCCCTTGCCGAAAGCTGCTCCGTGCAGGAGTATGAATAGTCAGATGTGAATGCGTAGGCCGCATTGAAGTCTATGGCGGGGAAGCTGGAAAGCTCAAGGGACGCTTTGAGGGCGTTTCCGGTGGAGAATGAAGACTCTTTGCCGTTCCCGAGAAGAAGTGATGTCACCTTCCTTGTCACAGGTGAAGGATCGCGGACCTCAATCGCTACGGTCTCGCTTGAGGAGAATCCTCCTCCGGTCGCTGAAACCGTAACCTT
>DBWN01000217.1:0-896 GCA_002308935.1 Bacteroidales bacterium UBA1237
GCTCTTGAGAACCAAGAAGCCGCGGCAAGGGAGCTGGGCGACAGGACAAAACTGAACGAAGTCCTCCTTTCAAGGGCGATGGTAAACGCCACGGGAGGAATGTACTTGGAAGCCAGCAACATCCTGCAGAACCAGATAGATACGACAATCCTCACCGAATCACAACTGATCAACTACTGGAATGTACAGCAGAGGTTCTGGTATGATTACAGGGATTACCTGCATGGAGAGGATGAGGGCGGAAGGATGGCCGCCAAAATCAACTGGTACAGGAACGCCATCCTCTCATCAGCTCCGGAAAATTCCACCTTGTATCAAGGTATAGCTGTAAGGCAGGCTATGGAAAGCCAGAACTGGGGACAGGCTGATTTCCTGTGCAAGAACCTCATAGCCAAACTCGATCCTGACAGCCATGACTATGCCAACTGGACCTATTATGAGGCCAGGATCTGCGAACAGCTTGACCGGCGTGAAGAGATGAACACATGGTACATACGTTCAGCGATTGCTGACCTGAAGACCGCTACGAAAGACAACGCATCCTTGTGCAGCCTGTCCCAGGAATTGTTCAGCACAGGGCAGATGGAACGCGCCTTCAATTACATCAGGACTTCCCTCGATGATGCCCGATTCTTCGACGCATGGCTCCGTCAATGGCAGATAGCCGCCGTATTCCCTGACATCCAAAGGGGCTATGAGGAATTCCAAGCCAAACATGAAAGAAGGATGAGACTCCTCCTGGGAATCATTTCAGTATTGGCGGTAATAACTCTCGTCGCATCGTTCTGGACCTTCCGCGCATACAAGAAGCAACGAAGGATGAACATCCAATTCAGGGAAATGAACCGCCAGATTCAGGAGTTCTCGCAATCATTGCAATCCGTGAACGAAAAGCT
>DBWN01000217.1:1114-3583 GCA_002308935.1 Bacteroidales bacterium UBA1237
GAGCAGTTCAACGCCCTTCTTAAGCCCGAATCCAGGATAGAACCCAAAAAGGGTGAACTGATGACTACTGAACTCAGGATATTCGCTCTCATACGCCTTGGAATAACCCAATCTTCCGAGATCGCTTCCCTGCTCCGATACTCTGTCAACACCATCTATAACTATAGGGCTCAGGTCAAGAATTCCGCTCTTGACGACAGGGAGAACTTCGAAGAAAAAGTCCGCCATCTGGGCAACTGAGACCTGCCATTTAACCCGAAAATTAAGATATAAAACGCTTAAAGTGGATAATCTAAATAGATATTTATCCACTTGAATCCACTTAAAATTTACTAAACAGAAATATTCAACAAATTAACTATCAATATATTATTAAAAACCAACCACACTTAAGTTTCCACTTAAAATATTTTAGTTTTTCCACTTGACCCGATCACGTCCACTTTTTTAAAAGGGTTTAACCTTTTTATCTCGTTGTAAATCAATCCACTATTACCCAAACATCCTACCACAAATCCCCATTTTTGATCCGCGCACGTATAGTGTTGCGGAAGTTCACGATTTTTCGTTTTAGCTTTGCCACCGTCATCAAGGACAACCACTCCAAATGGCAAACACAACAATCAATAAAATCCAATTTCATCAACTAATGAAACACCTTAGCTACAAAATCGCCATGGCCCTTTTCATGGCATTGGGGTTCGGATGTCTCAGCGCATCCGCACAGCAGGTAAGGGGTACTGTCACCGATGAGGCGGGAGAACCCGTCATCGGTGCAGGAATCATGGTTCAGGGAACGACCATCGGAACCACTACGGATTTCGACGGAACATATGTCCTTGACCGTGTCCCCGCCAACGCAGTTCTTGAGGTCTCATCCATCGGATACGAGACCCAGACGGCTTCGGTCTCCGGCCGTAGCGTCATCAATTTCATACTGAAAGAAGATACGATGCTGCTTGACGACGTGGTCGTCATCGGTTACGGTACCCAGAAAAAGAGTGTCGTTACGGCATCCATCGCGAAAGTCTCCGACGACCTTCTTGAGAAGACCTCTTCAATCAGGGTCGATGACGCACTCAAAGGCCTTGCCGCCGGTGTCACCGTTACCTCATCATCCGGACAGCCTGGAGCATCTTCCCAGGTCCGTATCCGCGGTATCGGAACCATCAACGACAGCAACCCTCTATATATAGTAGACGGTATGCCGATCGGTGGAGGCATCGATTACATCAACCCCAGCGATATCCTTTCAATAGAAGTCCTCAAGGATGCTGCTTCTGGAGCCGTTTACGGAGCCCGTGCAGCTAACGGTGTCATCCTCGTCACCACCAAGTCCGGCCAGAAGGGCTCAGCCCGTGTTCAGTATGATTTCACATACGGATGGCAGAACCCTTGGAAACTTTATGACATGATGAACGCCACTGAGTACGCTGTCATGATGAACAGGGGCGCCCTCTCAGACGGTAAGACTCTCCCCTACGCTGATCCGTATTCACTCGGTGAAGGAACTGACTGGCAGAAGGAGATATTCAACTTCAACGCTCCCGAGCAGACCCACCAGCTTTCAGTAAGCGGCGGAAATGATTTCGTGAACTACTACCTTTCAGTCGGTTACAACGAGCAGGAAGGTATCGTCGGAGGTAACTGGGACCGTTCCAACTACAAACGTCTCACTATCCGTTCCAACACCAACTACAACCTTCTTGACAAGTCATCAGAAAGGACCTATCTCAACAAGATAACCGCAGGAATCAATCTCGCATATTCACGCACCAAATCAACCGGTATCACCACCAACTCCGAGTTCGGCGGACCTCTCGGCTCAGCCCTCGGTATGGCTCCCACCCTGAGCCCTTGGTACAGCGCGGAAGAAAGCTCAATCGTTCTCACAGAGCATCCTGCAGCCAGGGTAGACCCTCGCAACGGACTCGCTTTCACGATTGTCGACGGTGTCATCTACAACGAGATGAACAACCCGCTCGCAGAACTTTCAATGCCCGGCAGCGTAGGCAACTCCGACAAGTTCGTCACCAACTTCTGGGCAGAGACACAGATATGGGACAACATCAAGTTCAAGTCTTCATTCGGTGGCGACCTCAGCTTCTGGGGAAGTGACCGCTGGACTCCCGCCTATTACTATTCTTCAAAGAGCGGAAGGGACTACAGCGACGCCGGTTCATCATTCAACCGTTCGTTCGTCTGGCTGCTTGAGAACACCCTCTCTTATGACAAGCAGATCGGTGACCACAGCTTCACCATCCTCCTTGGACAGTCAGCCCAGAGCAACATGGGCGGCGGCCTGTCCGGCACGAACAAATACCTCGTAGAAGAAGATCCCTACCGCGCAGGCATCTGGTTCACCACCGGTACCCAGAGCAACGGTGACATGTCCGTAAGCGGCAACATCTACAGCCCTCACAGGATCTCTTCCCTGTTCGCACGACTGAGCTACAACTACGCTGAGCG
>DBWN01000116.1:0-1030 GCA_002308935.1 Bacteroidales bacterium UBA1237
ATTATTTATATGAGGGCATCACGTATGCGGCGTTCCTAAGATAGAGCGCACTTTCCCTTACACCTTTAAGGATATTGGGCGTGCTGGCCTGCTCCAATTCAACCACATAACCTTTGGTTCCCGCCACTCCGAAATTGTTGAAAATGGCATCAAATCCTACCATGCCGCTCTGTCCGATCTCGTATTTGTCCTTGATGTGCAGGAGTTCAAAACGCCCATGATACTTCTTCATGTATTCCACCGGGCTCACTCCCGCCATGACTGCCCAATAGACATCCATCTGGAAAAAGACATTCTCCGGTGAAGTATGGCTTATGAAATAGTCCATCATGGTAGTGTCTTCCACCTTTCTGAACTCATGGGAATGACTGTGGTAGCCGAAACGGATACCGGCGGCATTGCATTTTTCACCGATGGCATTCAGATAATTCACCATAGTCTGAAGTTCCTTTTCGGTAGACAATGGTCTGGACATCGACATGACAAGCCTCGGAATGCCAGCGGCCTTATGTGCAGCGATACAATCATCCCACCACTTCAGGGCTTCGGAAAAGTCCCCGCTCTCCATTTCTGCAGGAGAAAGCAGACGTGTCGTATGGGACGATATCAGCTCCAATCCCGCTTTATCCATCACCTGACGGAATTCAGAGGGCTCCATACCATAGAACTTCCCGTTTGAGTAACTTGCCGGTTCCGCGCCCGTGAATCCCATTTGGACAAGCCTTGACAGAACATATTCGTGGTTCTTTGCGAAAAGTTCCGGTGTACCAATGAGGGTACGCAACGAATACATCTGGATGGCCATTTCTTTCTTGGGAGCATTGATCTCCTCATCAAGGCGGTAGCTGATATAAGCGAACTTCTTGCTGTCAGGGCTCCATGAATTGACATTGAGACTGCCCTGTCCTCCGAAGAACTCCACAAGAACTTTCGGGTCTCCACCCTCTGCGGGAATCATCCTCAACTGGACATTGAGGTTGGCAATATGTGATCCGGGATCGATCTCATAGTCGTGATAAGCAAGATACAC
>DBWN01000116.1:1074-6870 GCA_002308935.1 Bacteroidales bacterium UBA1237
AGGTCATCTGGGTCTGCTCCTTGCCGTTCACCTTCATTCTCCAAGCCTGCATACGTCCGGTCCTGACACTGTTGAACCAGATGTATTTCCCGTCCGGGCTGAACTCGGGGCCGTCATCAAGACCAGGTGCGTCAGTCAGTCTTGTCTCTTTCCCGCCCTTCACAGGCATGATGTAGACATCCTGCTCTCTGTCCGGTCCACGGAAAGCGCAATAGGCTGCTGTCTTGCCGTCAGGGCTTATTCCATGGAGATAACTGGGGCCGACGGGGGTCAACTTCCTGGGTTCTCCACCATCGAAAGGAACCAGAAACACATATGAATTGTATCCTCTGACACTGGGATCGTTGCTGCTGAGACCGATCCATTTGCCGTCAGCTGTGATGACATGATCATTATTGCATTGGGTGATGGAACCGGTGTAAATGGGCAGAAGATCCGAGGAACCGTCCGGAGAAATCTTGTAGAGTTTTCCTCCGCTGTTGACCACAAGCCATTTCCCGTCAGGAGTCCAGTTGGGGGCCTCGACCACGTAAGGGAACTCCTTGATTACACGATGGGTTCCTGTCTCAGTATCGAAGATTTCCAGATAGCTGATCGTCTGCTGGCCTGTTTGGGCTGATACCGTGACGGCTCCGGCGAAGAGAATCGTCAGGAAGAGTTTCAACTTATTGGTCATAATTCTGTGTTAGTTTGATTGTTCGCATATATGATCCGGTCATAAATATACCTATTATCATTACATAAGGAATCCACTTCTGATGAAAAAAGGCGAAATTTTCATGAAAAAATTTGGAGATAGAGATTTTTGGTATATCTTTGTGATATCAAAATGATACTATTTTAAAATACTACACCATGGAAAACAAAGAATTTGAGTACAAAGGCATAACCCTCAATGGTTTTCTTGCACTGCTTCTGTGCCTGCTCCTCATCGTTGGAGCCATCTACTGTTTCGTGAAAGCCGAGGCCGCATCATCCGCCCCTATTCTGGGCATAGTACTGCTGCTCGCCTTCGTCCTGGGCTGCATGGGGTTCATAAAGCAGGAACCCAACGAAGCCAAGGTCCTCGTTTTCTTCGGAAAATACAGCGGAACCTTCTTCAAGACCGGATTCTATTGGGTGAACCCTCTTTTAAGCAAGAAGGGAGTCACGCTTAGGGCCAGAAACCTCAATCCCGAGCCCATCAAAGTCAATGACAAAGCCGGCAACCCCGTCCTTATCGGAATGGTACTGGTCTGGAAACTTGAAGACACTTACAAAGCCCTCTTCGAAATCGACAGCCAGTCTCTCGCACCTGTCGTAACAAATAACATCAAGGGTGTTCCTGTACGTGTGGGAGTATCCAACTCACTCGCCAACGCATTCGAGAACTTCGTAAGGGTCCAGAGCGATGCGGCTCTCCGCCAGGTGGCAGGATGCTATGCATATGACAATCCGGACTCTGCAGAAGAACTCACCTTGAGAAGCAACGCCGAAGAGATCAATGAAAGGCTTGTACGTACCCTGAACGAACGTCTCTCAATGGCAGGAATCCACGTGACAGAGGCAAGGATCAACTATCTTGCATACGCCCCTGAAATCGCGGCAGTAATGCTTCGCCGCCAGCAGGCTGACGCCATTATCGCGGCAAGAGAGAAGATTGTCGATGGAGCAGTCAGCATGGTCAAGATGGCGCTTGACAAACTCAAAGAAGAAGGAGTCGTAGACCTTGACGAAGAGCGCAAAGCCGCCATGGTGAGCAATCTGCTGGTCGTCCTTTGCGGTGACGAGCCCGCTCAACCCGTCGTGAACTCCGGAAGCCTTTATTGATATGGCAAAGGAAAACAATAAAGAGAATGTCAAGAGTTTCGTGCTCAGGATAGACCCCGAAACGATGGCCGCTCTTGAACGCTGGGCAGCGGATGAGTTCCGCAGCACCAACGGTCAGCTGCAGTGGATCATCAACGAGGCCTTGCGAAAGAGCGGGAGACTCCCCAAGAAATGACTCGGTTTGCATAACCGGAACCACCGGTTACGGGCGGAAGGGCTTCCCTTCCGTCCTTTGTTTTTGTAATAAATCACGCCGAACTGCAAGTATTTCGCAAAAAACAACGGCCATGTATTGGATTACTGAAGAATAAGGGCGTTATTTGGGAAAAGACCATAAACGAATGAGACAAACACTACTTTCACTTATGGCAGTGCTCATGATGGCACTGACCATGACTGCTCAGGACAAAGTCACAAAGACGGTCCTCGAACTGGGGCGGACAGACAACCGCACAATGGAGCACGCTGACTACATCGCCCGCAATATCGGGGGACGTCCGGTAGGAACCCATATGCTGCACCATGCCGAAGAATGGGTAATCAGCCAATTCAAATCATGGGGTCTGGAGGTAACTGTCCAGGACGCCGTTACAATAGGTGTCGGATTCGACCGCGGACCTTGGTCCGGAAGGCTCCTCTCAGAAGACGGTTTCACTCTGCATTTCGGCACCCCTGCCTATACCGCCGGAACCCGTGGACCCCAAAAGGGAAAGGTCTATCTGGAGCCGAAGAACCAGAGAGAATTCGACAGGATCAAAGGTGCACTGAAAGGCTCATGGGTTCTGCTTGAGACCGGTGCCACAAGCGGTCTTGCCATAGATGCCAGCCCGAAAGCCGATTCCACAAGAGCCGCACAGTTGGCTGAAGGAAAGGAAGGGTCTGTCCTCATGTACAGGCAGATGGTCGACGCCGGGGTCCTTGGATTCATCCGCCCTTCAAAACTTCCCATGCAGGTCCTTTACAACCGCGCCATGTGCTTCGATCTTACCATGGACAATCTGCCTAAGGCTTGCGACATCCTTCTCGATGAGCACCAGTTCGCCATCATCAAACAGAAAGCCGAGAACAGGGAAGATTTCCAGCTGGAGTTCGATATCAGGAACCATTTCTTCCAGGGACCTATGGTTTACCACAACATCCTTGGCGTCATTAAAGGAAGCCAGTATCCTGATGAATACGTGATGATGGGAAGCCACCTTGACGCATATGATATCGCCACCGGTTCAACCGACGACGGACAAGGCGTATGCGTAACCATGGAGGCGGCGCGTCTTCTGGCAGCAGCCGGAGCCAAGCCCAAAAGGTCGATAATGTTCTGCATATGGACAGGTGAAGAGTATGGTCTTCTCGGTTCGAAATTCTTTGTAGAGAACAAGACCGTCCCTTGGGACAAGATCTCAAATTACTTCAATCGTGACGGAGGCCCGCTCGCAGCAACCTCAATCACTGTCCCGCCGGCAATGTACGACGATTTCGTAAAAGCCTGCGAACCTCTCAAGGATTACAACCCCGACATTCCTTTCACTGTGAACAAGCGAGAAGGCGACCCTCAGCCCCGCCCGAAAACCGCAGGCGGCTCAGACCACGCTTACTTCCAGATGAACGGCATTCCGGCGATCTCTTTCCGCGAGAGCGATGTTTTCGGATATGATTTCATTTACCGTGACATCTGGCACACTGAAGATGACCTTTATGACAAGCTGATTCCGGAATACATGGAGCACTCAGCAGTGGTTCAGGCTGTGACCGCATACGGTCTGGCCAACTTGAATCACCTCCTATCAAGGGAAGGGCTCTTCAAGGATTGATCCTACTGTAGGCATTATCAGAAACAGACTGGCGGAGATTCCTTCCAAGGAGCCTCCGCCTATATGTTTTCTTTTCAGGGGAAAGTCGTGGTTCTAACGAGCCACAGCCGGAAGGCTAGGGTGCCCGTCTGAGACAGCCCTTACCGCGAAATAATAGTTGTCTTTGCTCAATGGGCAAGAATACTCCATGTTACCGGACTCGGGGAGACTATCAGGTACTGATACGGTATCCGGAAGGCCCATCGGCATGGCCGGAAGCCAGTCGGGACGGTCCGTTTCCCTGCAAAGTATCTGATAGGTGACGTTTTTGTCCGGCAAACCGTCTTTACCTATGACAGGTTTCCAGGAGATCACGGTGTTGTTGTCAAGATCATTGGCATTGGCAATCCTGACACCTGATGGCCTCGACGGGGCCATTGCAAGGAGCATGACGGAAGCGATGTTGATCTTTATGTTTCTGACCAGGTACGGAAAATCCACATACTTGGCCAGGTCGCCATAATCCGTCCCGTTTTCAGTGCGCACATCCTGATGCGTCCTTTCGTAATCCTCACAATATTCGCAGACGCGTACGGCATTGAATCCGTTCCTTTGGAAATAAAGCTGGTCTCCGCCTCTGCGATAACGGTCGGAGCGGTAATTGAGGACAACTTCCTGCTCAGGGACATACTTTGACGCCGCCTCCTTTATATATCTGGCCAATTGACGTGAGTCCGAATCCTCACCATTGGCGCTTTCCGAGAAGACCCTGACCTTGTACTCTTCGTGCAGTTCCGTGCCACTAGCTCTCGTGTTGCCGATCATGTCATTGCTCAGCACCGCCAAAACAGGCCATCCTTCCGCCTTGGCCATCTCCGCGAAATGACGGGAACCGTCAAGGCCTTGTTCTTCTCCTGAAACGAAAAGGCATTTGACCGTCTCCTTGAGCGGAATGCCGGAAAGGATGCGGACTGTTTCCAGAAGGCAAGCCAGGCCGCTTCCGTCATCATCAGCCCCCGGAGCGAATGCCGTGGAATCCATGACATTGATGACCCTTGTGTCTATGTGGGCAAGCAGAAGTATCTCGCTTTTCGGATCAGTACCGGGAATAGTGACCATCACCTCCGGAACGGACGCCACACGGTCATAGCGTCCTCCATTCTCACCGACAGTATAAAGGACTGTTTCAACAATCGGTCTGGGACGGGATGAAGGTGCGGATGCGGACCATTCTTCGCATCGCTTGACCAGATAGTCGACAGCCGCTCCCAACCCCTTCGAAGGGTCAGTCTGAGAACTGAGGGTATGCCTTGTGTGGAATCCGACAAGGTCGTCAATGTACGAACGGACGTTGTCCTCGCTTACTGACGAAACAGCCTCTACTATGACCGGATCGGTATCGCGGACCGACGGTTTTCCTTTATCACAGGAAGGAGATGCTAAAGTGATTGCGACTGTCAACACAATCAGGGGGACAACTGTTTTCATAAGAATCCGTTTTACGGACGCAATATAGCAAATCATTATTGATTTCGGTGCACAGGCGGAATCCCCGGCTTGACGGTCATTTCATTTTTCTTCCAATCTTTTCCACTCTCGGTCCAGCATGAAGAGATTCTGTTCACTTATTGTTTTTTTTCCCTAACTTGTACCGTGCAAAAAATGAGAAGGAACCGGAATGTCCCTACGAAACAGCACACTGACTTTGCTTCTACTGCTCCTTTGCGCCTTCGCGCATGGGCAGGATGTCGTGTTCACGACCACCGAATGGGACTTCGGAGCAATCAAAGAGGCGGACGGAGCTATTGAGCACGACTTCCTCTTCAGGAACTCTTCAAAGAAACCTCTCAGAATAGGTGCAGCTTCTCTTAGCTGCAACTGCATGCAAGCCTTCTACTCGCGTGATGAAATACCTCCCGGAGGAACCGGCACAATCACGGTACGCTTATCTCCAGAAGGAGCGGCCGGTCCCACCCGACGATATGCGGACATATATTCCCTGGAAGGCAAACACCTCGGACGGCTTGGCGTGAGCGCGAATGTAACCCCTGTTGACATAGCTATTGAGGAAAGGTACCGAAGCATTCTTGACAACAAGTTGAGATCCCAAAGAGGGAATATTTCTTTCGGCTATGTACAAAAGGGGAAACCGTCAGAAAAAGAGTTTTATTTAGCCAACATTTCCGATAAAACGATAGTG
>DBWN01000029.1:0-572 GCA_002308935.1 Bacteroidales bacterium UBA1237
CATGAAGGCAGAATGTCCAACTTTTTAAAAATCAATACTATGGGAGCATTTCATGCATATGACATCCGCGGTATCTACAATGTTGATTTTGACAAGAATACCGTTTTCAAGGTAGGATACTTTCTGCCCGAGCTCCTCGGTGCTGACAAAGTGCTCGTAGGTAGGGACTGCCGAGTTTCTTCCGACGAGATCCATGACAGCCTCATTGACGGAATCACCTCAGCGGGTGCGGACGTTTATGACATCGGCCTGAGCAGTACCCCCATGGTATACTTCGGGACGGCGAATTGCGGCTTCAAGGCTTCCGTTCAGATCACCGCTTCCCACAATCCCCGTGAGTACAACGGATTGAAGGTGTCCAGGGAGAACGCTCTTCCTGTCGGTCTTGAGACCGGCCTTGGCCAGATCCGTGACTGGATCGACGAAGGTCGTCCGACGGTGGCTGCCGCAAAGAAAGGCGTGGTCCACAAGCTGGACATCAAGGAAGACTACATGAAGTTCCTCTCCAAGTACAAAGGTGACTTCTCCGGTCTGAAGATCGCTATGGACCTTTCCAACGGAATGGCTTGCCT
>DBWN01000029.1:704-4351 GCA_002308935.1 Bacteroidales bacterium UBA1237
GTGATTTACGACGGCGACGCCGACAGGGTTATGTTCGTTGATGACAAGGGAAAGTTCATTGCTCCTGACCTCATCATCGCATTGCTTGGACTCTATTTCGTCGGCGAGAGGGGAGAGAAGGGCATAGTCCTTCAGGATATCCGCAGTTCAAAGGCGGTTGCCGAGTATCTGGCTCCGATGGGAATTTCTGTGCATACCTGGAAAGTGGGTAGGGCCAACGCAGCTCTCAAGCTCCGTGAGATTGATGGACTTTGGGGCGGAGAACTCGCAGGACATTATTATTTCAAGGACTTCTTCTATTCAGACAGCGGCATGCTGGCATCACTTTTGGTGCTTAGGGTAGTCGCCTCTCTCAAGAAGAAGGGCATCACTATCAGTCAGGCTATAGCCTCCATCGAGCATTACCGCAACTCCGGTGAAATCAATTACAGGATTGAGGACAAGAAGGGAGCGATGGACGCCATCAGAGAGTATTTCGCATCACAGGAAACTCCGACCGCCGTCATGGATTTCGACGGATACAGGGAGGAATTCCCCAAGTGGTGGTTCAACATCAGGCCTTCCAATACTGAGCCGTACCTGAGGTTCATATGTGAGGCCCAGTCGCAAGAACTTCTCAAGGAAAAGATCGCGATTGTAGACAAGATTATTTCCGAGAAGTTCGGAGGCAAGAGGGGATGATCCCTTTTTGCCTGCCTCATTTAAAGACGTGTAAATTATTTTATGAAGTTTAGACTATTGGTGGCAGCCGCATTGGTTGCGTCCCTCGCCACAGGAGAAATATTTGCGCAGAACGATTCAATGATAAAGACCCGGAAGGATGCGGAACTGCTTGTTCCCAGACCGTTCCGGGAATCGGTTCCTTCAATGGTGAAAACGGACAAGGATGTGCTCGATTCCATCGACACCTCATCCCCTGGAGTGAAGATTCTCCTTTACGCCGACAACACCTGGAAGTATTGGAAGGACCCGTCCGTCATCTTGAAGAATGACGTGTTTTACGAGAACTGGAACACTGAAACCGCAGACCCCTACCGTGTCGAACAGAAGGATCTTCCCGAAAAGATCTCATTCTGGATTGTCGACACGCTCAGTGAATACAGATGTCCGAACGTGGTGAAGGTATATTCACCTTTCGGATACCGGCACCGCCGTCGTCATCAGGGAGTTGATCTTCCCTTGAAGACCGGTGATCCTGTATATGCCGCTTTTTCCGGGAAGGTGCGCCTTTCCAAATATTACAGCGGATACGGAAACCTTATCATCATACGCCATGAAAACGGTCTTGAGACCTTCTATGCGCACCTTTCGAGAAGGGAGGTGGAACCTGGTGAATGGGTTGAGGCAGGGCAAGAGATAGGTCTCGGAGGATCTACAGGAAGGTCTTCCGGCGCACATCTTCATTTCGAGACCAGATATATGGGATATGCCTTTGATCCCGAATGGCTGATAGACTTTGAGACAGGTACATTGCGTCACAGGGTCTTCACCCTAAGGAGGCAGTATCTGGATGCGGCCAGCAAATATGTCCCTGAATCCGATGACGAGGAAATCGATATCCACGAGGCCGACCAGAAGGATTACGCGACGCAGGATTCCATAGCTGCTGCGCAGAAGGCTGCGGAAGAGAAAGCTGCTGCTGAAAAGGCTGCTGCCCAGTATCACAAGGTACGCTCAGGAGACACGCTCTCCGGCATAGCCAAGAGGTATGGAACCACCGTGAACAAGATCATCAGTCTAAATCCCGGATTGACGACTAAGACGACTCTTAAGATAGGAAGGAACATACGAGTCAAATAGTCCTTCATATCTGACGGCTCAAAAACAAACGAATCCCGACTGGAACCATCCGGCCGGGATTGTTTCGCTTATGACTATCGCTTAAAGTTTCCCTTCGTGGAGGAACTCGAAGTCCTCTCGGGAATAGAGTATGCTGTCGATGAAGTTCGGAGCTATGCGTCCTATTATCATATAAAGGATCACAAGAGCGACGAGGATACCGAGAGTCCACAGCAGCACCTTGGCCCAAACGGGAAGGCCCTCTTTCTTTTCCGGCTCGTTCAGCACTGAGGGCGTGGAAATCACAGGATTCTTTTCCTTTATAAGGGCAGCGACTTTTTCACCCATAGCTTTGGAGTCCATTGCCGGTCCCTTCTGTTCGGCATCCTTCGGTACCGGTACGGGCTTGACTTCTTTTACCGGTTTGACTTCAATCTCGGGTTCGGGGGCTGCTTCCTCTTCGGTACTCTCTTCGGGCAGTTCTTCTTCAATAGGAGTGCCGATCTCTATGGGTTCTTCCTGCTTTTCTTCTACGACAGGTTCATCGCTCTCTTGAGGCAGAGTCTCTTCCTCCTTCTCTTCTTCAGCGGGAGATTCTTCTGTTATGACCGTATCGTCTTCGGCTTTATCTTCAGTCTCTTCCGGTGCTTCATCTTCTGATACTTGAGTATCTTCGACCGGTGCGGGCTCAACTTCTTCCACAGGCTCCTTTTCCGTTTCTTCGTTGTCGGGTATGATTTCAGTCCCGATCTCGGCAATCTCTTCTTCGGACTCTACTGGAACTTCCTCAACCGGATTCTCTTCTTCAGGTATTGAAGGGAACTCTTCCTCCGGAACGGAAGTCTCTTCTTCCACGACAGTTTCTTGTATGATCGCTTCGGCAGCCTCTTCTGAAAGTGCGGCTGGCTCTTCTTCGGAAGATACGGCTTCCGGTTCAGTTTCGCTCAATATGACCTTAGGCTCCTCTTCTGCCACCGTCTCTTGTGGTTCTTCCATGACCTCAGGAACAGGTTGTGGCGTGTGGTTGCCGGCGACCTGGGAGAACATGTTCATTTCGGGGCGCTCGTAAGCTTCCTTCGGGGTTTCCGGAGTATCGGGAACATCTTGAACCGGTATCTGAGGTTCCGGAACGGGGACCGGCTGTTGAGCGGATGGCGCGACAAGGTCCTTGAGAGACGCCACTGCAGCGGCCACTTCCTCAGTTGTCTCAACATGGGTCTTCAGCGAAATGGGATTAAGACCGAAACCGGAAGGGTAAATGTCAAGATCCTCATCAGCCACAAAGAAGATGTTGTTTTCTTTGGTTGCCCTGAGTTTTCCGAGTCCGGGGAAGATGATGGTCTTTTTTTGCCTCAGGACATCTTTCATCTCCGTCAGAAAATCATCAATTATCTGCTGAGCCCTTTCCTCGTCAAGATTGTTGGATTTGGCATAAAGGTCGACCAGGGCCGTATCGGAAGTCTCCTTCCGCTGCCTGAAGTAAAGCCTTCTGTATGGGGGATTGATGGTATATCCTTTGTCGGAGAAAGTTGAAGGGACCAGTTCGGCTACGAATGTGCCGACACCGGGCAGTGATACTTCATCGTTGTCAAGGATCAAATCCTTGACCATCTTTGACAGGAGGTCTATATCCATGGCTGAATCGGAGATTGTTTCTCTGCAAATGTGGCCTGAGAATGACCAGAGGTCATTATCCTTACAAATATAAGTGATTTTTCCGAACAACGTATCCGCTAGGCTTTTAATAATCGAAAAGGCTGTAAAGACATAGGTTGAGGGAAGATTTCGGAAGAAAGAATTGTCAAAAAATTGAAAAAATATTTGCTCATAAAAGAATTTATCGTACCTTTGCAATCCCGAAACGAAAA
>DBWN01000029.1:4455-9810 GCA_002308935.1 Bacteroidales bacterium UBA1237
GAAACGACGGTTTGTCCGCTTTCTTTTTCTCCTTAACACCCTGATTTCGAGCCGTATGTAAAGAGGCACTCATTCCTGGAAAGAGGTTCAATGTTCCTTTTTGTTTCTCGGCAAGGCCTCGGATTTGTGAATATCTATCACCAGATGTGAGCCCTTCTCTCTTCGGGAAGGTACAGTTTGCAGTTTCGGTCCACCTCAAAGAGGTCATACCAGAGGTCTGTGTTCATCATAACTCCGTTGGTCCTGAGGCGGGCGTGCGAGTGGACGTCTTTTTCCGGGAACTGAGCAAGTTTTTCATCGCTGTGGTTCCTTAGTGCAGGAAACAATTAGCAGGGCAGCCAAAGCGGCAGGGAGGAACGTGCGTAAGTTCATATATGATATTTTTCTTTTACCCTTCAAATATAAGATTTTTGGTTCAGGCCACGAAAATGATCCAAAATCACTTGAGTGACCCCTTTTTGTCTCAAAGGAAATAATCGCTTATTCTGAAACTCTTTCAAATACTATCTCAGCGTTGCCATGTTCTTTGTCCAATCCTTTTGCAGTAATAGTTGTTCTGCTGTCATTCAATGTGAGCTCACTGCTGATAATGAAAGTACCGTATTGATAATTGTAAAGGTATGCTAAATCTGTATCAAGAAGGACCTTGTTCTCTTTGACCTTATATGCATAGGTACCGCCAGTCATCTGATTGGAAGACATGAAACCATCTCGAAAAATGAGCTCCACTGAATTCCACTCCCATCTGGAACCGTCCAAGCTATGTGCGCTTTCTTTTTGGCAAGCACATATAAAGAACAAAGCAATCAAGAGATAAAATATCCTTTTCATTGTGAATGTTTTTGTTTCAGCAAAGATACGAAACCCCGTTCAAGAAAAAGCCGATCTTCGTTCCTGACATTGGAGTGAAACCCTGACTTTCTCATTTCTTCCTGATCATAGTCCAGCCAGAGGTGATGACCGTGTCCCCACGGACCGAAAGCGTGTCCGACAACGGCAACTCTACGTGACGCCAGTCACCTGTCACTTTCAGAGGATGTCCTTTGACATATCCCCAGTCAGAATAAGCCTCTCCATCATAGATGATCATGCTCCCGTCTTCCAGTTGGATCATTCCGTTGGGCGGGAACTGTATGGAAAGTTTCGGACTTTCCAACACAATGACGTTTCCAGGGGCAAACATTTTCCGGATTTCCTCATCCCGTTCTTCCTTTTTCAACTGGAAATATTCCTCCACTTCGTCAATCGCATCAAAACCATACTTGACCTTAGCCTTTTCAACAGCATCCTCCAGATCTTCCGGAAGCTCTATCCCATATATTCTCATGACAACGGAACCAAGGTCACTATCGCCTTTCATCTCTTTTTTCCAAGGGTATCCAGACTGATCGAGGACCATCCCGTAGAGAGGACCGGATAGATAAGCGAAAGATCGGGTCAAGTTGTCCGATTCATACAAGTAGTCGAAGTAAGAGAAGTCACGGATGTAGGCCTTGTCAGACGGAAACGCAATGCGCCGCCCGGTGTATTCTGGCAAACCTTCCAAAATCTCCAATGCACACTCGTCGGCAACAGCGTCCGGATAAAGACGCCATCTCCAGGTGCGGAAACCAAGTGCATCAACTAGGGCAGACTTCTTACGGTCTCCTTTGGACTTTACCGCTGTCTTCAGCGCATTCCACTCCAGTTTGAGCAAGGTGCGGGCATCTCTGTTTGAAAGGTGCGCATTATTGGGATTCCGGTCTGGAACGAGTCCTAACTCCGGCTGCCGGTAATGGAACATCTCGTGGATGAGGAGAATGCTCTGAGCTCTTTCATCCCCGGGAATCGGCCACAAGACCATCGTCCAACGCTTCCCGTCCAGTTCTGTTGTGGAATTGGCGACCGGCATGTCTGCAGGGAAAACTTGTGGCGCATCCCAAACATTGCTTACAATGTTCCGGAGCGAGTCAACACCTAATACTGGAGAATAGAGATTCAGTCCCCACAGTTTTCCGTTATCATTATTGCACAGCTTCTCTACGTGATTAAAGATGGAGGTGTCAGTTGTTTGACAACCGACAATCAATATGACAACCGACAATGATAAAAGCCTCTTCTTCATTTTTCGCATCATGTGTGCCATCTGTATCAGAAGATAAAGATATGCAATCAGCGAGAATTATCAAAAGAAAGGCTTCTGCTCAGCAGTTAACACTAATGGATGCAGGAGCTTTTTTTATTTTTCTCATTATTTTTCTATCTTGGTCAAGCCGTTGGATAATAGAAACGATCAACGGCACTGATTTGGTAAGTATATTATCAGACAACACACTTCCCCCAAGCGACTTCATGTCGCTAAGGAATCACTAAACACAAGTTATGCTTATGAAGAAAATCGCCTGTCTCTTAGCTTTGGAGCTTGCCGTGGCTTCGGCATTCTGCTTCGATAATGGAGCAAATGCGTTTGCGGCCCACTTGACCGACAACTCCGCTTTTGCCTCTCAAGTTCAAGATACTATGGCCCTCGGCAAACTCTATTTCGTAAATATCAAAGAGGGAGAACAGCCTGCAATGACTGCCTTGAGTTTGTTCGGTGACCGTTGCGGAACTGGGGAGTTCAACAATAAACCTTTGGCCACTGAGGGGATCCGCTCAGTTTTTGAACTTAACGAATGGATTGAGTTCTATCCTGAAGCCAATGCTGCGTCAGGCATCAAGGTGATGGTCTTCGAACACAAAGAGGATCAAGGTTTTTATCTGAAAAACACTTTGAATGACGAAACACCCGGCTATGTCCAGGAATGTGGGCTTAACAAAGATCCCGACGATGAAACCTTCCAATGGGGGTCGTTCTACCTCCATCCTGAAGAGGTCAATCCAGGCTACTATGACTTTGTTTTCATTTTCAATGACAAGGTCTTTGCCACCATGCTCACACGTTTTTTCAAGCAAGAGGAAATTTATGAAAAATCTGATTCCGAGTTGGAAAGTTTGATGTCACAAAGTCAACCGGAATAAAGGTTTCAGCCTGTCTGGCATTTGCCTTTTAATGGAAGCGAATCATAACAATAAATCCGGCTCAGAGGCCGGATTTGTTGTTTCAGTTCTGAACTTCGATCACTTGTAGAGGTGCGTCATACTTCTTGTCAACCCTTATGAGGAGGCTTGGACGTGATGTTGAGGACATTTTTTGTCCTTTTGTCACGCTGTAGGTGTAGACGAGGCTGTTGTTTTCTTTCATCAGGGAGACAGGGGCAAGTTTCGTTTGTACATCTGTGACGGGATACACAATAGCGATAACGAATTCTTTACTGAAATCCAGCGGGGCTTGCTGCGAGTCCATAGTGAAACCGGCGTCGAACAGACTTTCGAAGGTTGCCTGATCCATTATCTTGTGAGAGGTCGTACTCGTGACAGTGGTAATGGAGAAATAGTATTGAACCGTCTCGAAGGGAACCGCTACAGTGTCAGGTGTCTTTTTGCAGGAGACAAGGCCGATGACAGCCAGAAGGATGAACAGGATCTTTTTCATAACTCAAGGATTTTCCACAATAATAAGCAGATTAGACGAATTGAGCAAATTAAACGTTCCGGCATAAATAAAAATGCCTCCAGAATTTCTCCTGGAGACATTTCAGTGTTTCAGCCTATCTTCTACTCTTCGTGAAGGTAATAGGTGAGGGTTGTGGTCAGCTTGTGGACTTCAGGTGCTGAGAACAAGTGGAATTTTTCCATCGAGCTCTCGAATGAGCGGACGATGGTGCAAGTGGAAGGATCTCCCTCCTGAACATCAACTACAAGTGAACCCTGGAAACGGTAGTCCTTGAAGAAGGAGCTGTACCTTGTGCTCCAGTCGCAAGCAAGGGAACCGTCCTCGGCATTCTCCCATGACCATGAACCTACGTTGATCTTGCCGCCGTCATAGACGACTGCATAGGTGCCGGACTGAGTGAAGATGATTCCGGTGCACTCCTCTTCGAGGTTCTCGTTTTCTTCCTCGTCGCCAGTATCTTCATACCACTTGGAGAAGTCACATCCCTTGGCCTCGAAGTTTATGAAACTGAAGTCATTGTAAGCCAGAGAGAAGTGGGTCTTGTCGAATATCCAATGACGGCAGAGAAGATGGTTCATCTTAGTGTCTTTCACAGTAGAGGCAAGAGTCGCCTGGACCGTGAAGGGGTCCCATCCACCGCTCTCAATGGAGATCTCGGCTTTTGCGTCAGAGAGCCAATTGATGATAATCTGGCCGAAGCCTTTGAGGTAATAGCATCCGTCAACAAAAGTGAAGTCTCCGTAAACCCATACGTCATTAAGGTCCAGATCGTCGCTCTTTGTCGGCGTAACATTCTTGGTGATGATGTATTCACCGTCAGAAGTGAGCTCAATTGAGCTGATAGGGCTGGTCTTGTCCTGGATTTCGAACTTTCCAACCGCCTGGTCACCGGTCTTGTTTTCCTTGTTGCAGGATGTGAATCCTATGAAGGCAAGAAGGGCGGCACATGAAAGTGCAAGCAATCTTTGTGCGTTCATACTGAATGATATTTAATGTTTATAGCTGTTGTCTGGAGGTTGATATTACAGGTATTAACAAATATCAAGCCTTTCGGCTGTCTGCGAGTATAATTTTTTTTGTCATTATCCGCAAAATCAATCATTCTTTTCAATCAGACTCTGATTGATAGCGTTTTGTCGTGTTCTGATAATTTGCTGATTTTGGACATCCTTAGTCGACTTTTTCGGTGGTTCGATTATTCACAAAAAACTGAAGGCCACCTGCTGGTTGCGGGTGACCTTCGACTTTGTTGAATCTTCAGGTATCTGGATTATTCTTCCGGACCGAACACTTCACCTGTCATTGCATCAACATAAACCTTATCTCCGAACATATAACGGAGGGTGGTCTTGAATATGACAGGTTTACGCAGTGTGACGTAAGCCGTATTGGGACGGTAATTGGTGGCGTTGAGTTTCTCAAGCGCTTTTTCAAGTGAGATCACACCGTCGAAATTACCGATCTTGGTGTCTTCCCAAGGGGAAGAAACGGGTTCTGTTACAATCTTGGAAGTCTTGCCAGTGACGAAATCCCTGTCCATCGCAGCAAGCAAAGCGACATCATCTTTGCCGACCCACTGGAACAGATAGGTGACGTTGATGGGCTTCAGATTCGTGAGATCCTTCTCGGTGGCAAGGTCTGAAAGCTGATATACTGCCTCGATAAAGAATCCGTCAGCTTCGGGGATTTCCTTTACGACTTTCTGATAATCTTCTTTCAGATATTCGATTGTACTTTTTGCATCATCCTTTTTTGGATCATCCTTTTTGCAGGAAGGGGCTATCAGAAGACAGCTCATCAAAAGAAAATAAACAGCTTTT
>DBWN01000029.1:9988-10948 GCA_002308935.1 Bacteroidales bacterium UBA1237
CCGCTTCCTTCTTGCGGCAACCCTCCTCCTGACTTTGCTGGGGTCTCTATTGGCACAGGTCAATGCGGTCGTGCTGGACCGGGCAGTTGATGCGATCAACGCACTGGTCGGTTCTCCGGAATTCACTTGGGCGAAGGCTGCAAGGATCCTGACCATAGTGAGCGTAGTCCTTTTGGGAAAAGAAATCCTTCGTGCCGGCATTTCATTCGGACAAAGCATCTTCGGAGAGAAACTCAGGATCAATATCTCTCAGCAACTTTCCCTCGGAGTGGTGGAGAGGATCCTCAAATACCGCATGGCATTCTTCGCACGTAGTGACAACGCCCCCGGAATGCTTCAGGCAAGGATCGATCAGGGCGCCAGCAGCATCTCACGCACTATCCAGAACTTCTTCATAAGCCTGCTTCCGATGATTGTGAGTTCCGTTCTGGCTCTATTCCTCATTTTTGCTGCAAACCTGTATGTGGGCTTGACCGCCCTCGCGATAGTTCCGATATATTTCTGGATAACTTCCCGTCAAGCCAAGAAACTCAAAGGAGCACGAAAGAACATGAGAGGCTTCAATGAAAAGAGGAGCGGCAGCATCATGAATATCCTCGAAAGCATGAACGTCGTGAAGTCTTTCAACAGGGAGGAGATAGAGTTCGAGAAGCAATCTGAATTGCAGCACGGCTTCTACAGCAACCAGCTGGGTATCCGTAAGGCGTCTTTCGGATATGACGCACTGAAGAGTTTCGTGAACCAGACAGGAACTGTGCTTATCATCATACTGACTTCATATCTGGTACTGATCGGCTATCCGGGAATGACGATCGGAAAAATCATGTACCATATCATGCTTTTCTCGAATGTTACCGCCCCGATATCCCAGTTGCAGAGGATATTCGATGATCTGAATGACGCTCTTATCTATGCAGAGGGGTATTTCGACATAGTCGACGCGGAGAGCGAGGTGGAACC
>DBWN01000243.1:0-1553 GCA_002308935.1 Bacteroidales bacterium UBA1237
GGAACCGGATGCCTGAAGGTTACCCCAGCGCATGACGTGAACGACTATGAGATAGGCCTTCGCCACAATCTTCCCATAATTGATATCATCGATGAGGACGGACGCCTCAATGAGAAGGCCGTCATCCTTGTCGGCGAAGACAGGTTCGACGCCAGGAAGAAGATCGTCGAGATGCTCCGTGAAGCCGGCAACCTCGAGAAGGTCGAGGACTACACTTCACCTGTGGGCTATTCCGAGAGGACTGACGCCGTCATCGAGCCCAGGCTTTCCACCCAGTGGTTCCTCAAGATGGAGGAACTCGCCGGCATGGCCCTTGAATCAGTCGAGAGCGGAAAGGTGAAACTCATTCCCGACAAATACCGTAACACTTACCGCCACTGGATGGAGAACGTCCATGACTGGTGCATCAGCCGCCAGCTCTGGTGGGGACAGAGGATACCGGCGTACTATCTCCCTGACGGAAGGTACGTTGTGGAACCCACTGCACAGCAGGCTTTTGAAGAGGCCAAGAAACTTGATCCCACTGTGAAGGCCGAAGATCTCCGCCAGGATGAGGACGTGCTTGACACATGGTTCTCTTCATGGCTCTGGCCGATCTCGGTGTTCGACGCCACCAAACCCGGACATCCCGATGTGGCCCCCAACAAGGACCTCGCATATTATTATCCCACCAATGACCTCGTGACAGGTCCCGATATCCTTTTCTTCTGGGTCGCCAGGATGATAATGGCAGGAGACGAGTTCATGGGCAAGGAGCCCTTCAGCAACGTCTACCTGACCGGTATCGTCCGTGACAACATCGGAAGGAAGATGAGCAAGACCCTCGGCAATTCCCCTGACCCGCTTGACCTCATCAAGGAGTTCGGAGCCGACGCCGTGAGGATAGGTATGCTCCTTTGCTCTTCCGCCGGAAACGACATCTTCTACGACAAGGCTATGGTAGAGCAAGGCAGGAACTTCTGCGGAAAGATCTGGAACTCGTTCCGTCTCGTCCAGGGATGGAAGGTCGAGGAGAAGGCCCAGCCTGCTTCAAGCAAGACTGCAACTGACTGGTTCTTGTCAAAACTCAATCAGACGATTGAACTTGTCGAAGACCACTACTCCAAATTCAGGATCTCTGATGCCCTCATGGCTATCTATAAACTGTTCTGGGACGATTACTGCTCGACTTATCTGGAGGTGATCAAACCCGCTTGGGGCGACAGCGTGGACAAGGCGACATACGATTGCACCATATTCTTCTTCGACAGTCTGCTTCGTCTTATCCACCCCGTGATGCCTTTCATCACCGAGGAACTCTGGCACGCTCTCGAGGAAAGGAAGGAAGGGGAGACAATCATGTTCGCTCCCACTCCCAAGGCCGGAAAGGTCGACACCGGAATCATCGCCGATTTCGAGAAAGCTATCGCGGCGGTTGCTTCCGTGAGGGCCGTCCGTCAGCAGAAGAACATCTCCATGAAGGAGGCTCTCGATCTCCAGGTGAAAGGCGCTTTCCCGGAGAGCATGGTCCCCGTGCTTTCGAAACTCGCCAATGTCGGCAAGGCGGAATTCGT
>DBWN01000243.1:1641-2503 GCA_002308935.1 Bacteroidales bacterium UBA1237
GACCTCGCTCACCAGAGGGGATTCCTCGAAGGAGTGCGCAAAAAGCTCTCAAACGAGAACTTCGTAGCCCATGCACCCGAGAAAGTGGTGGCTATGGAGCGTAAAAAGGAGGCAGATTCGCTCTCGAAGATCGAAAGTCTCGAGAATCAGCTCAAAGCCTTGAAGAACAGTTAGTGAAACAGACTTGTTTTTAGCTCTAACATTTTTGTTATGCTGCATTTTGAGACAAAATTCCCCGTCAGGTACTACGAAACTGACCAAATGGGCATCGTCCATCACTCGAATTACATCAGATATTTCGAGTGCGCGCGCAACACCATGATGGCCGAGTTGGGATACCCGATCGAGCAGTGCGAAGCTGACGGAGTGACCATCCCGATAGTGTCCGTTTCATGCCGTTACCACCATCCTGCTAAGATGGGTGACGTGCTGACCGTGACCGCCGAAATCGAGAAGGCCCCTCTCGCCAAGCTTGTCGTCGAGCAGACCGTACTCAACCAGAAAGGGGAACTTCTTGTATCCGGTCAGGTGGTGCTCGGCTTCCTCAACAAGGAGAACGGCTATCCTGTCAGATGCCCTGAGAAACTTGTCTCTTTGATAGATGCCATGACTGCTTCGGAGCAGTAACCTTTTTATTATATTTGTACAGTCACTTTTAAACACATAATACCATGATGATTTATCCGCTTGGAGTGATAGGCCCTTGGGAGATAGTTCTCATCTGCCTTGTAGTAGTACTTCTTTTCGGTGGAAAGAAGATTCCTGAACTGATGAAGGGCGTCGGCAAAGGCGTCAAGAGTTTCAAAGAGGGAATGAACGAGGTCCAGAAGGAAATCAACGAGACCAAGGACGAGGTCGAGTC
>DBWN01000243.1:2576-3881 GCA_002308935.1 Bacteroidales bacterium UBA1237
CAGAGATGTCCTTCTGGGACCATCTTGATGTGCTGAGGGGAACTCTTTTCCGCTCGGCGGGAGCTATTTTGTTATTCGCGGTCATAGTCCTCTGTTTCAAGAGGATAGTCTTCGATTACCTGATACTTGCCCCTGCCAGCGAAGACTTCTTCATGTACAGGTGGCTGAAGGTGCCGTTCAAGATGGAACTCATCAACATCGACATCTCCGCCCAGTTCTTCATCCATCTGAAGACATCCATAGCGTTGGGCTTCATACTGGCTTTCCCCGTTGTAATCTACGAGATCTGGAAGTTCGTGGCGCCAGCCCTGTATGAGAACGAGAAGGCGGCGGTTCGCAAGGCCTTCGGCTTCGCATCCGTGCTTTTCTATCTGGGCGTGGTCGTGGGATACACCATAATCCTCCCCATAACCCTCAACTTCTTCCAGGGTTATACCGTGAGCGACTCGGTGAAGAACACCATCTCCCTGCAGTCGTACATCTCGATGTTCACCTCGATGGTGCTGCTGTTCGGCATCGTGTTCGAGTTCCCGACGGTGATCGCCGTACTTTCAAAGTTCGGCATCATAGACCGGGCTTTCCTGCGCAAATACCGCAAATACGCTCTGGTCATAGTCCTGATCCTGGCTGCGATCATCACACCGGCGGACCCCTTCTCGATGTTCGTCGCTGCGTTGCCGCTGTACCTCCTCTATGAGCTGAGCATAGTTTTCTGCAGTAAAGAAGTTCCTGAAGAATGATATCAATCGGCGGACTTACAGTCGCTTACGGAGGATTCACCCTCCTCGACAACATAGACTTCCATATCAGCGAGAGCGACAAGATAGGTCTTGTGGGCAAGAACGGGGCGGGGAAGTCGACCATCATGAAGCTCATCTGCGGCGAGCAGTCCCCGACTTCCGGTCATATCGACATGCCGTCCGACCTCAGGATCGGATATCTTCCCCAGATCATGCAGCACAACAGGGGAAGGACCGTGCTTGAGGAGGCAATGACCGCCTTCCAGGATGTGAAGGACATGGAGAAGGAACTCCAGACGATCTCTTCAGCCCTCGCGGAGAGGACCGACTACGAGTCCCCTTCTTATCTCTCACTCATATCCCGTCTCAACGAAATCAACGACATCCTCGCCCTTGACAGCGGCGAGTCTCCGGTCGTGAGGGCTGAAAAGACCCTCCTCGGACTAGGATTCAAGGACAGCGACTTCTCCCGGAAGACCGAGACGTTCAGCCAGGGATGGAACATGAGGATAGAACTGGCGAAGATCCTGCTTTCTTCGCCTGACGTGCTGCTTCTCGACGAGCC
>DBWN01000042.1:0-5351 GCA_002308935.1 Bacteroidales bacterium UBA1237
GTTCTGGCCAAAAGGGCGGGATATGAGATGATAATGGTCCATGCAGGTCATGGATGGCTCATCAACCAGTTCCTTTCGCCTTACTTCAATCACCGTGATGATGAGTATGGGGGATCGCTTGAGAACAGGATGCGTTTCGCACGTGAGATACTTGCTTCAGTGAGGAATGCCGTGGGCAAAGGTTTCCCGATTGAACTCAGGATGAGCGGAAGCGAACTTTTCGAAGGCGGATACGGAATTGAGGAAGGCTGCCAGATAGCCCATGGGCTTGAGGATCTGGTCGATCTCATCCATGTTTCAGCGGGTTCATATCAGTTCGGCTTCTTCAACACCCATCCTTCAATGTTCTCTGAACATGGAGTGAATGTCCATCTCGCTGCCGAGATAAAGAAACACGTCTCCAAGCCGGTAGCGACCATCGGCGGCATCAACGATCCCGCCATGATGGAGAAGATACTTCAGGAAGGCAAGGCCGATGTGATATACATGGCAAGGGAACTTCTCGCAGATCCTTTCCTTCCCCAGAAAGTCATGTCCGGGAACGAGGACAAGATAGTCAATTGCCTCCGCTGCTTTACCTGTATGGCGGAAAGGCCTACGACATTCACCCGCCGCTGTGCGGTCAACCCTCTTATCGGAAGGGAGCTTGAAGGAATGGACGTTACTCCGGCATACAAAAAGAAGAAGGTTCTGGTGGCTGGAGCCGGTGTCGCAGGACTGGAAGCTGCCATTACCGCTGCCAAGAGAGGCCACACAGTCATTCTTTGTGAAAAGTCCGACAAGGTCGGCGGAATCCTCAAAAGTGAACAGGCGATCCCGTTCAAAAGAGAGATGTACGAGCTGGGTCTCACCCTTGAAAGGCAGGCTATTGAAGAGGGCGTAGAAATAAGGACCGGAACAATGGTGACTCCAGAATATGTCGCCAAGGAGAAACCCGATGCCCTTATCCTTGCAGTAGGTTCCAATCCTCTGGTTCCGCCAATTCCCGGAATTGATTCCGACAATGTGGTGATAGTCAACAATTACTACCTTGAAAAGGAGAAGGTGGGTGATACCGTTGTCGTTCTCGGAGGAGGCCTTGCCGGATGCGAATGCGCTGTCCATCTTGGAATGGAAGGAAAGGAGGTCCATCTTGTTGAGATGAGGGACACTCTTGCACCGGACTGCAACATCCGCCATCGTCCTATCCTTATGAAGCAGATAGACACCTATGTCAAACCCCATACAGGATACGCCGGTCTGAGGATCACACCTGATGGAGTGATCTGCAGGGCTCCTTCCGGAGAGGAGGTACTGGTTCCCGGAAAAACCGTGGTCTGCGCAGTCGGGCAGAGGGCGAACAGGGCAGATGTGGACAAACTCCATCTTTGCGCTCCCTTCGTACGTGAGATAGGGGATTGCATCCGCCCCGCCAACATCACTAAGGCGGTATACGAAGGTTTCCACGCGGCACTGGACATCTAGTCACGAATTGAAAAGGAAAACACATGGACAAGAATACAGCAGTCAATCTTGACAAGAAAAGGTGGGTGGTCCTGGCGGCCAGCTGCCTTATCAACCTTTGCATAGGTTCCATTTACGCATGGAGCGTTTTCGCTTCTCCACTTGCTGAGAAGCTTACCGGAATACAGGGGACTCTTTACACTGCCGCCATGCTGGCGATAGTCTTCACCGTAGCGAATTCAGTTGGACCCGTCACCATGATATCCGGCGGATATGTCAACGATAAACTTGGCCCCAAGTGGGTCCTCATAGTCGGAGGAGGACTGTTCGGTCTGGGAATGATCTGCACCGGACTGGCTACGAGCCTTCCCTGGCTCATAGTCACATATGGACTTATGGTCGGACTTGGCCTCGGCATGGCATACGGATGCACGATCAACAATTCCGTGAAGTTCTTCCCGGACAAGAAAGGCCTTGTCGGAGGAATCGCTACGGCCACCTACGGTCTGAGCTCCGTGATAATCCCTCCAATAGCCAACGCTCTGACCCAGAAAGTGGGGATAACATCCTGTCTGGTGATCCTTGGCATTGCTTTCCTGGTGATAATCTTCGTATGCTCACTTTTCATTATCAAGTGCCCTGAAGGGTATGTACCCGAGGGGTATGTGCCGGCAAAGGCAGCAACAGGAAAACCTCTCGGAGTGAATCAGGACTGGAAGCAGATGCTTTCCGCTCCGGTATTCTATGTGATGATATTCATGCTCACATGCGGAGCGTTCAGCGGCCTTATGATAACATCCCAGGCTTCACCTATGGCCCAGGGCATGACCGGAATGAGCGTCACAATGGCTGCGACTGCAGTATCCATATTGGCCCTTTTCAATGCCGGCGGCAGAATAGTGGCTGGTACTCTTTCAGACAAGTTCGGAAGGATCAATGTTCTTAGGGGAGCTTTCCTTCTTCAGATAGTGGGACTTGTCCTTCTTATCGGCGCTGGTGAAGGTCAGACATTCAAGTTCATCGCTGCCGTATCTTGCATCGGAATCTGCTTCGGTGCTTTGATGGGAGTATATCCCGGATTCACGGCGGACCAGTTCGGAATCCGGAACAACAGCGTGAACTACGGAATAATGTTCATAGGTTTCGCGGTGGCCGGTTACTTTGGACCTACGACGTGCGGAAAGATCCTTTCTTCCACGGGAAGCTATTCTTCTGCATTCATGGTGTCTATCGCCCTTGTCATAGCAGGAATCCTGCTTTCATTCGTTTATTCTTTTGTGACAAAATCCGGCAAGAAATCTGCCTGACAACGTAAGGTCCTTTGAAAGAAATGGGGGCTGGCCTATAAAAGGTTCAGTCCCCATATCTGTCTNNTTATTATGCCGACTGGAATCGGTCTACATGTCGTTGTCCAGTTTGAAGATTTCGCTTATATGGTGGAATCCTCTTTTCTCGAAGAACTTGTGCGCCGCATGGTTGTCCTTTCCGGACTCAAGGTAGATGTCCTTGATTCCGCGTCCTCTCAGCCATGAAATCGCGGTATTAAGCAGAGCTCCTCCTGCTCCGCCTCCTCTGAATGTGGGGCTTACCAGGACATCACAGACCATTCCGAAGGGCTCGTCACCGTCTTCCTCGATATCAGCGACGCAGAATCCCACTATCTTTCCTTGCGAGTCGACGGCCTTCCATACCTCGGCGAAACTTTCGTCCTCAATATGGGTCAGGATGTATTTCATCCATTTCTCCCTACCGTCGGGTGCGACTTCGGTCTTAAGTACTCCGCCAATGAACCTGCCGGTTCCGACACCCATCTGCATTTCTCCATGGGAGATGTAATTGGGTGATGCATTAAGATGTGAGAAGAATATGTCTGCGAGGGCTTCTGCGTCCTCGCGAAGAGCAACTTGGATTGTCATTTCTTTCTTGAAAATAGTGTATCCTCGATTATATGTTTCAAAAGGTAAAGAATCGCGAAGATAGCCAGAGCTGCGACTGCCGTCACCGTTATAGCTGCAAGGCCGGAGGTTTGCTCGACTCCGAATATCTTCTCAACGAACGGCATCTGATTGGGGGAGAAGAACAGCTGGAACGCGGATGCTATGGATATGAATCCAAGGATGAGGTTCAGCATGTTTTCTGATTCGGCGGTTTTTGCGTCACTGATGCTGCTGAGACTTTGATTCAACGTGTCTTGGAGAGCCTTGAGGCTTTCCATGTCCTCGTCGAGGCCGAGCCGTTTGGCCGTCCTGTCATACATTACCTTGTGAGAAGGGAACTTCGACATCTTCACTACATCCAGACGGAGTATTATACGGTTGAGCCTTATGCCGAGTTCCGCGTTTTCCTTGATTATCCGTCCGGGAGTCTTGCTCATCATTTCTGAGGAACTCTCGATGAGGCGGTCTCTCACATGTCCGATGAGATGTTTTTTTGCGAGGACTATCTGGAGGATCACAAGATATTCCTGCCAGGAGACATGATAGCGTTTTCTTTCCTCAAGGTGTCTTTTCCAGTCTACACCGTCAGACTCCGCACCCCTTCTTCCATAGGTGCCGAGAACCATACATAGGGAACTTCCGCAAAGAACAAGATCATCGGTGTCAATGGCGATATTCTCCCCGCAGACCTCATCGTATGCCGCAGGATCCCTATAGGGCCATTCCCCGGGATAGAGGGTAAGAAGCCCTATGAGTTCGCTCTTGTGATCCTCCCTTATGTGGTCAACAATCTGGGCTTCGGTCAGTGCGTTCTTCCTCTTGTTGCTGAAAAGGTCGAATCCGTCCTTGTCAGGATGTGAGAGGTTCTCCCAAAGGTCCACCATCGCATAGTGGTTGTCGTCTTCGACAAGCTTCGGGAATTTGAATGAATCCTTCTCCTTCTTCGGGATATTGTCTTTGAAGACAGTGCAGCTCTGGTAAAGGAATTTCTTGTAGCGTAGTGCGATATCATCAAAATATCTTCCCTTCGCTTTCTTGTTGATCTCGAGACCTTCTTCGCTGAAAGAGCCGTCCTCAGTGAAATGAAAGTCCGTGACATGGAATTCGCTCTCGAAATTGATGTCCTGTCCGGCTTCTTCCGCATCACCTTTTTTGTCCCTGCTCCAGTATTCGGCGCCAAGCCATATGGAAAGCAGAGCTATGAGGTCATCGGTGCATGCAGGTTTAGACAGCTTGCAGGTGTATCCGTCGAAAAGGAAACGGTAGGTGATGGAAACAGCATGACCGTAGAAAAGTGACATCTCCACGTTGCAGTGACCTTCGAGGGTCATTCTTTCTACCTTTTTGGTCAGCTGGTTTCCGTCCTCGTCCTTTTTGTCCCCGTCAGGTACATCTTCATAAAGCGGCATCCTGAAATCGAATCCCCTGAGAGAAAAGCGTCTTACATTACGGATTTCCTCATTCTTGTCGGCGTGTAGGATGAAGATCTGATGTTCGATATCCCTTCCGGCTCTGGTGATGGGGAAGTTGGTGTCATCAGCTCTTTCGATATATACATTCCGTTCCTTGTCAAAACGCGGAGAGAAAGGCTTGAACTCATCGGGTTCCCAATAGATGTCGGGAATCCAGAACTTCCTCGTGTGGTGGACTGAGAAAGTGTGAATGAACACGGCGGAAAAACCGGGATATTCAAGATGACAGTCTTGCATTGTCTTCGGGGTGTTATCGGATGTGACGGACACAAAGGTAAACAATTCTTGCCGAATGATACTCAGAATGTGTGATCCGATAACATGATTCGGTCTTTCCCTCAAAATAAGAATGCCCGTTTCGTTTTTATGCCTACGGATTCCTCTACCCGAAAATCACCGTCTTGTTCTTGTACGTCAGAATCTTTCGGTCAATGTGCTTGGAAACAGCCCTGCTGAGGACTATCTTTTCGAGATCCCGTCCCTTCAACACGAGACTGTC
>DBWN01000042.1:5385-8180 GCA_002308935.1 Bacteroidales bacterium UBA1237
GCGTCAAGTTCGTTGTTGACGTAATGGCTTGTCGCTCCTATGATTTTCACACCCCTTTCGTATGCCTGGTGATAAGGCTTGGATCCTACGAAAGCCGGAAGGAAAGAATGGTGGATGTTGATGATATGGTGGGGGTATCTCTCGATCATCCCTTCGCTTATTACCTGCATGTATCTTGCAAGGACGATGAATGATATCCTCTCCTTCTCAAGGAGAGCCATCTCCGCCTTTTTTATCTCTTCACGATTGGATTTGTCAGGAGCTATGCTCCAGACGTAGTAGGGGATACCGAACTGTTCCGCCACATACCTCAAGTCTTCGTGGTTACTGATGATGCACGGGATATCCACGTCCCATTCTCCGGCGCGGTATCTTGCCAGAAGATCATAAAGACAATGGCTCATTTTGCTGACGAAAATGGCCATCCTCGGCCTCTCATCGTTGAAGTACACGGACACGTCCATGCCGTAGCGTTCAGCGAAAAGCCGGTTCATCGTATCCTGGATGTCTTCCCTCCGGATGACGAAGTCTTCCAGCTCCCATTCAAGTCTCATGAAAAGGTGCTTTTCGATCGTATCAACGTACTGGTCGATATATACGATGTTTCCCAGATTGCGGGTGATGAAACCTGTTACTTCGGTTATGATGCCTTGCCGGTCAGGGCAATGCAGAAGAGCTATGGCGCGTTTTTCCATGTCTGTTTGTAAGTTCTTTGTCTGTTATCAAGGTCTTTTAAGCTTTCTGGCGACGGCGGTGGGGGAATCCGTCTTTCCGGCTTCAAGCTTCTTTGAGGACCTCGGCGAGGATGCGTATCCCTTCTTCCATCCTGTTTATGTCAAGGAATGAGAAGTTCATCCTCATTGTATTCTTTCCGCTTCCGTCCAGGTGGAAGAATGATCCGGCCACATAAGCCACTCCGGCTGAAAGAGCCTTGTCGTAAAGTGCCACAGTGTCTATATGGGGAGGAAGAGTGAGGAAGAGGAAGAGTCCTCCTTCGGGGTGAGTCCAGCTTACTCCATCGGGCATGTACTTTTCAAGAAGGGAAAGAAGGTGGTCCCTCTTTGTCCTGTAGAGGGCGATGCTTTTCTTGAGGTTCTGGTCCAGAAGCCCGCTTCCCATGAAATGCGCTGCAAGATACTGGTCGAGTATCGGCGGGCAGAGGTCAAGGGACTGTTTGACGACGTATATCTTGTCAAGCAGCTCAACCGGGCCCAATATCCACCCCAGACGGAATCCCGGAGCGAATATTTTCGAGAAGCTCCCAAGATGAAGAGTCCTTTCCGGACACAAAGAGTATATCGAAGGCACCTCTTCACCGCTGTATCTGAGTTCCCTGTAAGGGCTGTCCTCCACGATAAGGAAGTCCTCCTTCTCGGCGAGGGCGACAAGATCCTCCCTTTGGGAGAGGGTCATGGTCTCACCGCTAGGGTTCTGGAAGTCAGGGATCACGTAGCAGAACTTCGCTTTCGGCTTCTCTCCTCTGGCGACGGCTTCTTTGAAAGCGTCAAGAGTCATAAGGTTGGCCCTATATGACTTGAATGACTGGATCGCTCCCAGATATGTGGGGTTAGTACAGAGGATGGTGTCTCCCGGATCCGCGAAAACCCTGGTGCAGACGTCAATTCCTTGCTGGGAAGAGGTCGTTATCTGAATGTTCTCAACTGGTACCGAATATCTCTTCGAAATCACTTCCCTCAGTTCCGGGACACCTTGCGTGGCACCGTACTGGAGAGCTTTCGCTCCGTACTTGTCCAGCACTTCTGAGGTGATTCTCCTGATGTCTTCCACCGGGAAAGTGGAAGCGTCGGGATAACCTCCGGCGAAAGAGTATATCGCATTGAGGTCCACCTTTCGGAATATCTCCCTCACAGGTGAACGCATGAGGCCGGGAATGTCACCGGAATAGAATCTCGAATAGTCCATAGGATCCGGAATTGTTTGTGTTTGTCAGAGAATCTCCTCGGCAGGTCCTGTCAGATACACCTCCGTGAAGAACAGTTCCCCTTCGTCAAGTGACGGACGGAAGTCCACACTGAGCATGTCGGTCCTTGCCTGAAGATCATAGTGGAGAATCCCTTCTCTTTGGGAAGTGGGTGCGACGCCCTTGAGGTATGAGGCTATCGCAGATGCGGTGATTCCTGTTCCGCATGCGAGAGTCTCGGCTTCGACACCTTTCTCGAAAGTCCTTATCTTGAGGGAGCCGTCTTTCCATGGGGAGACGAAGTTGGCGTTGGCTCCTATCGGGGCGAAAGCCGGATCCATTCTCGCGGCTTTGCCTTCCACTTCGATATCGACCTTTTCGACATCTTCGACATGTCTTACGAAATGCCTTGTCCCAGTGTCCAGGAAGTATCCGTCAAGCGCGGGATAGAAAGTATGGACATCAATCATGCGGAGCTTGATGGTCCAGATCCTTCCGTTCCCTTTCGGGGTAAGAGGGCACGGGAGTATCTCCGCCGTGTGTTCTCCGTCGCTTGCCACGAATCTCAGTACATTACCTTTTTCGGGGACTATCCCGAGGGAATCAGCGAAAGCGGCAATGCAACGTCCTCCGTTTCCGCACATCATTCCTCCGCTGCCGTCACTGTTGAAGTATTCCATCCGGAAGTCATACCCCTTTTCTTCGGACAGGATCATAAGGCCGTCCGCTCCGATGCGTCCGTCAGCGGCAAGGAATCCCGTTTTCCTGTCGCAGAGCTCTTGGATGAGGGATTCCTGCCTGTATGCTGATACGTCCGCGGTTCTGCCGTCAATGACAATGAAGTCATTTCCGGCACCGGAATATTTGTTAAGTA
>DBWN01000042.1:8312-17995 GCA_002308935.1 Bacteroidales bacterium UBA1237
TCGTTCCTCGGCACGAATTCACCTGTGGTGGCATCGAAAAGGGGAGTGGAAGAAGTGATGACGACACCTGAACCGATGACTGCTCCTTCTTCGACGATAGTACCTTCATATATGCCGCAATTGCCTCCGATGAACGCACCGTCCTCAATTATGACGGGAAGCGCTCCTGCAGGTTCGAGGACTCCGCCTATCTGGGCCGCTGCAGCGATATGGATGTTCTTTCCGATCTGCGCGCATGACCCGATAGTGACATGGCTGTCAACCATTGTGCCTTCATCGATGTAGGCTCCGACATTTATATAGGAGGGAGGCATGACGATGACGCCGGGTGCCAGAAAAGCGCCTCTACGGATGCTGGTGCCTCCGGGTACTATCCTTACCTTGTTCTCGAGGGAGAATTCCCTGGTGGGGTAAGTGTCCTTGTCGAAAAATGCGAACTGCCCCTCGGACATGTCCGAGAGCTTTCCACTGCGGAACCCGGCAAGGATGACTTCCTTGACTTCGGGATACACTTTCCATTTGCCGCCGATTTTCCTTGCGACCCTGAGATTTCCGCTCTCAAGGTCTTCCATCACACTGTGAAACTGTTCTGAGCTTACTTCCATAGGTCAACAAGAACTTTTGACATGAGGTCCCTGGTCTGCTGTGAAGCGTTGGCCAGAGGGAGCCTTACAGTGTCGTACATTTCACCGAGGATATTGAGCGCGGCTTTTGCCGGAATCGGGTTGGATTCTACGAAGCAGGCCTTGAACAGAGGGAAGAGCTTGTGGTGGAGCTCCCTTGCCTTGGGCATATCATCAGCCATGAGGGCTTCCACCATGGCTACAACCTCTGCGGGTGCGATGTTGGATGCCACGGACACGACGCCGTGTGCTCCTGTCGCCATGAAGGCGAGGGTCATGTCATCGTCTCCGCTGAGGACGCTGAATCCTTCCGGGGCGCGGCGTACTATCTCGCTGACCTGGCTGTAGTTTCCTGAAGCTTCCTTCACACCGACAATGTTCTTCACGTCATTGGCCAGACTGATAAGGGTGTCGGGGAGCATGTTGGCACCTGTCCTTCCGGGCACGTTGTACACTATGATGGGGACATCGGTGGAAGCTGCGACAGCCTTGAAGTATTCGTACTGGCCTCTCTGGGTGGGTTTGTTGTAATAGGGGACCACTACCAGGAACGCGTCGGGATTGAAGGGCTCGAGCAGGCGGATGTTAGCGAGGGTGTCCGCCATGCAGTTCACGCCTACTCCTGGAACAAGGGGAAGTTTACCGGCGTGTTTTTTCACCACTTTGTAGATCTCAACTTTCTCTTCCTGCGAAAGTGCGGGGGTTTCACCTGTAGTTGCCAGCGGTACAAGGAAGTGTACGCCGGAGCGGACCTGGCGGTCCACCAGTCTAGCATAGGCGGTGTAGTCTACGCCGCCGTCGGGGAGGAACGGGGTAACGAGCGCCGTTCCGCAGCCGTGTAATAATGTTTGTTCCATGATTTGGGGAATGATTGATTGTTGTTTAATGCGTATATGTTTCCTCACTAAACATATACAGGTATATTGTTATGTCAGTTTGTGATTCTTTATTTGGACGGGGAAAGGATGAGGTCTTTGAACTCATGGATTCCTTTGAGCGAATCAGCGATGATGGCGGCGGCGACAGCACCCTCCGCGAAACCTTCCCTGGAGAAGGCTTCGTGGGTAAAGGTGAGTTTGTCAACACCGGAAGTGAAAGTCGCTGTATGCGTGCCGGGGACTTCACCTATCCTCTGGGCCTCGATAGGGGGCACTTCACCGAGAGTGTCAGCGATTATCGAAGCGATGCTCTTTGCTGTTCCGCTTGGGGCGTCAAGCTTGTGGATGTGGTGGATTTCATTGACGGCAGGAGAATAGCCGTTGCCTTTGAGGACTTCGCAGACTCTTTCCACGGCAGCGAAGAACGCATTCACTCCGATGGAGAAATTTGATGCCCAAACAAGGGTGGTCCCTTCTTTTTCGAATGCGGCGAACACATCGTCCTTCATGTCATACCATCCTGTGGTGCCCACTACCACAGCCTTGAAATTCTTAGCAAGGAACTTATAGTTCTCTCTGAACGCTGAAGGCGTGGTGAAGTCTATGCACACGCACTCCTTCCCGATTTCCGCGGGAATGGAGCAGACATCTTCGGTAGCGGTTTCAAGAGGAATCCCTCTCCTGAGGAGAACAGATTCCACCATGTGACCCATCTTACCGTATCCGCTTATTATAACTTTCATAAATGTTGATGTAATTGTCGATTGCCTTCTGAATGTCCGAAATCAGGATGTATTCTTCATCCCTGTGTGCGACCAGGACTGAACCTGGGCCGCAGATGATCTTCTTCTCGAAATTTGTCAGATGCGGAGCGTCGCTTCCGAATGACACGGGTTTGGTGGGGAAACCCTCCAATGTGAAATATTCCGCCGGGGAATCTCCACCCCTTTCTTTCAAGAAGATCTGTCCCTGTTTTCGGCGAGCTTTCTCCCTCATCCATTCGCTGACCATCTCATCGGTCTTGAAGGTGGTCCTGAAATACACCCTGCAACTCAGTTCAGGGCTCAGGATGTTCTGGGGGTTGTCGCTTTTGAGGAGGCCGACATTGAAAGTGGTGCGACCGAGTACGGGGTCTGAGGGGAAGGATGCTCCTCTCAGGTCCTCCATGAAATCCACGAACATGTCCACTGCGCTTCTTCCATAGGAAGGATATCCCGAGTGGAAACTTTCACCCTTGAACACGACTTCAAATGACTTGGTTCCCTTGGATGCGCTGACAAGATTGTTGTATGTTGGTTCCCCGACTATCACAAGCGGGGCCTTGAATGATGTCTTGGCGAACGCCTTGGCCCCGAAAGAGCCGGTTTCTTCACCACTTAATATAAGTAGTCCGAATCCGGTACGTCCCATCTGGGCGAGTCTCTGGCAGGCAAGATACATGGAGAAGAACTGCCCCTTGGCATCGCAACTGCCTCTTCCTGTTATCCTGTCTTCTTCGAAAACCGGAGGTATGTAAGGAGGAACGGTGTCCATGTGGGAACAGAAGACCACCTCAGGAGTACCCCAACTGAAAAGGAGGTTCAGGGTTCCGTCTCCGACTTCCCAGCTTTCCTTCGAAGGAGCTTCCAGTCTCTCAAGAAGAAACATGGCAAGTTCCCTCTCCTTTCCGGAGGTGGATTCGATGGAAAGAATCTCCTTGAAGAGATCCATTTGAAGAAGATCGGACATCTGGATCGTTGTTTTGTTCCTGCAAATAAGGGCGTCAGACCCGTTTTATGCAAAAATAGAACTTTATTCAACAAAACAATACCTTGGCTCACTTTTTAACGACATTTTTTGAATTATAACGTTTTATCTCATAGAATGGGGTACTTGCTGAAGAAATGATCACTTGAAAAGGTGTGATATTACAATAATATGGACGGGAATTGCAGGAGGTCTGAAGATTCTGCTAAAACAATGGAAGTTTCAGATATGTCAAGCAGGTTAATGTTGATTATTTTTGCACTGGACAAAAACGTACTTTTATGAAGCGAATAGTATTTTTAATGACCTTATTCCTGACTGTGCTCTCTTGCGGATCCTCGCAGAAAGTGTTATCAAGCCAGACAAGCGGAGAAACCATCGACATGGGTTATTCCTCTTCCTCCAGAAACAGCAATGCTTTCACTGTAACCGAGGTCACTATGACTGAAGCCGAGGAGCAGGTGTACAACAATATATTCGATTATCTCCGTAATAAAGTCCCCGGAGTGGAAGTGGGCAATACCCAGATGGCAGGGGACCGCCCCCATATCCAGATCCGCGGAAACCGCTCCATCCTCGGAAATGAAGGAGAACCGCTGTACATCGTAGATGGGGTTGAGTTCCCGCAGATTGATATACTCAAGCCCGATGAGATTTACTCTGTAAGGGTGCTCAAAGATTCTGCTGCGTCCTCGTACGGATCAAGAGGTGCCAACGGAGTTATTCTGTTTACAACTAAGGTGGCTCAAGAGGCGGCAGAGAGGGAAAAGGCGCAGCGCAAGGCTGAAAGGCAGCAAAGGAACAAGAAATGATTCCTTGACTGAGTGTTGGAAACAATAAATTCAGTATATTCGCCCAAACTGTCACATCCCCATTATGAAAAAATACTGTTTCCTTATTGCAGCCCTGGCGACTGCTGCGTTCCTTTCCAATGTGAAGGACGCCGATGCCCAGGTCGCCTCACGTGCTGATGAGGCCTTCCGGATGATCGCTGAAAATCCTGACCGTGCCGCCAACAATATGCATTCTTATGAATTCAAGCCGTTGGTGGACACCCGTACCCCGAAAGGATACAAAGCGTTCTACATCTCACACTACGGACGTCACGGCTCAAGGTATGAGCAGTCGGCTTCTTTCTCCAGAGCCGCATTGCAAGGATTCCGGAAAGCGGATTCATTGAATCTTCTTTCTCCTGCAGGAAAGGATCTCTATGCTCAGGTTCAGACTATCACTGATGAGCATGAGGGAATGGAAGGTGCGCTTTCGCCCAGAGGAGGAAGGGAGCATCAGACTCTTGCGACACGTATGGCGAGGCGTTATCCTACCGTCTTCAATCAGAAAGACCGTAAGGAGGTTTCCTCATTCTCAAGTACTGTCCAGAGGTGCATTATAAGCATGGCGAATTTCACCAGCGCACTCAAAGGAGAAAACTCTGATCTTCAGTTCACATTCACTACGGGTCAGCGCTACATGAATTATCTGAGCCCTTCAATCAGGATGTCAAGAGGAGCGTTCTCAGGTAGGGGACAGGCCCCGCAGGAGCAGTATGACTGGAGCCGTTTCTTCTCTATCGTCTTCAGCAATCCCGCTGCCACTAGTGAGATCATTCCTGACCGTGAAGGATTCGTGAGGTCGGTTTATTCAGCCGGCGGCCTTTGCCAGGATCTGGACTTCCTTGGCTTTGACATATTCCGCACATATTTCACTCCTGAGGAGCTTACATATCTTTGGAAACGTCAGAATGACATGATCTACCTCATGTGGGGAAACTCCTTGGAGAACGGTGATAATGTACGCGAGACCCTTAAACCTTTGCTTAAGGATTTCGTGGATAAGGCAGATGCCGCTTTGGCTTCCGGCTCTCATCGCTGCGCTGACCTTCGCTTCGGACATGATACCGGAGTGTTGCCTCTTGCCGCACTTCTTGGAATTGATGACCCCGACGGAAACCGCTTCTCAATGAATGACGCCCACGATTACTGGTTCTCCTTCGAGAGGGTTCCCATGGGCACCAATCTCCAGATGATATTCTACCGTAATAAGAAAGGTAATGTCCTGACCAAGGTTCTTTATAATGAGCAGGAAGCTCATTTCAAAGGCGTCAAACCCGTTGAAGGACCATATTACAATTGGAAGGATCTCCGCGAATGGTTCCTTTCCCTTTGTGACTGAAACGGCGGATAGCTCATTAAAGATGGAGACGGCTCTCAATGAGGGTCGTCTTCGTTGTATTCCTCTTCGGGAACGTTATTCTTTTTCCAATGCCACAGTTTCCACCATCCGGCACTAAGGACATCGGCCATTGTAAGTGCTCTTCTCAAAGGTGACCGGAAATAATGGAGGTCGGGTCTATGGTGTTTGAAAATGACGGTGTATTCTTCGTCAGTCAATTTGAGCCCCCATTCTCCTAGAAGTTTCACGGAACGCCAAGGATGCCAGCCGCCTTTGTCGATCTTTCCCATATCATGGAAAATACCGATGATGACCTTGCTGTCGTATGGCTGGAAAGGAGCAAATAACCTCATCATCCTGTAAACCTCCAGAGAATGCTTGGCAAGTCCGCCCACATGATTGTGATGGCCGCCGGCACCCCTTGTGAAGAAATCTGATGATTCCAGTTGTCGGATGACATCTTCCATCCCGGGACGTCCGGTAGATCGGAGTATGTTAGTGATTTTTTCTTTGTTGGCCATGGCTATTTTGTATGCTTTGTCTTCCTTCGGTCTGCAACCGATGGCGGTCAGGACAAGGATAATACACGAAAGTATAAATAAAAGCTTTCTCATTCAAGGCTCACTTAGCACTGCAAAGATATCATTTTTTGGATAGTTGTTCTACCCTATCATTATCTGATGACTTCCCACACCAAAAGTTACGAAGGCGTCAAATAATATTGTTTCCAACAATAATTGTCGCATGGAATTATGCCATTATACGCCCTTATTGGCCATTTCGCACTTGAATCATAATGGCGTTTTGCTTATCTTTGAACATTATTCTGTCGGATGATAGAGTCCACATGAAACACTAGCGATAACTGAAATCATCAATAATCATATGAAAAAATCATTTGCACCTCTTTTCATATTTGTGCTGCTGGCGATCGTCTCTTGCGGAAGCCCTCGTTACGCCAGTTCTGTCGTTACCACAAAAGTGTCTGACATCCCGGAATTCGCTTTCCTGAAGCCATGCGCCTATATGGTCCTGTATGATACTGATGGAGGTTATTATAACCAGGATAACACCGACATTGCCACGGATGTGATCACCAATATCATCAGTTCAGAGCGTTTCCCCTTCACTGATGTCATGGAGGCAGATTACCAAGGAGAAGACAAAGATGTGGTGGACTGGGCGAAAAACCTTATGGAAATGAAACAGGGCCAGCTGGACCGCATGCGTGTGCCCAAGTCTTTGCTCAAACGCATGGCGGGGGTTGATAACCGTTACGGAATCCTGATTTACTCAAGAGGTTATAACATGACCCAAGATGCATATAATAAAGAACGGGTGACCAAAGCGGCTTCCAAAGTCATTGATACCGCAGCAGAGAAACTGACCGGTATAGCCGGACTGACCAATCCCAGCAGGAGTTATATTCCAAGCGACCCGTACGGAAACAATATGTTTTGTGTCGTCATTGACAAGGAAACGGAGCGCATCATCTATTATGCGAAGCAGACGCCGACTTTCGCATCTCATCCCAAAGACAATGAAGACGTGAGCAAATTGCTTCACAAACTGCTTGCGGATTTCATCCGATAGTATACCGGAAATATCAGCATAATCGCCAAGGGCTTCGTTCCTTGGCTTTTTTGTTTGTTGCTGTGTCATAAAGGAGTCAGCGGCAGAAAACAAAAGCGCTATAAATAACCGTCGGCCAGTTAATTATAGCGCTTGTGATTCCGTTGGGATTCGAACCCAAGACCCACAGCTTAGAAGGCTGTTGCTCTATCCAGCTGAGCTACGGAACCAGTCCATTATTTTGTTTCGGGTTGCAAAGGTATAAACTTTCCCAAACTTTTCAAAAACAAGAGGAAGTATGCCTATGATTTCTTCTTGGAAGAAAGGGTCTCAAGCAACCAGACAAGGAAAATTCCGACGAAAGCCCAAATTATGGCACCCGTCACATGCATTTCTGAAGGGTCTGATCCGGAGAGGACGTTTCCTGCAGCAACGGCAGCCCTGTCATTCCAAGGCCAAACCTTCACGAGTGATCCTATCACGAATCCCACCAGAACAAGCATGGTCTGCCTTTCGAACTTGTCAAGCAGCCAATGGAGGAACTTCGAGAAAGCGAGGATTCCCACGACGCATCCTACTCCGAAGACTATCAGAACCGGCCAGTTCAAAGAACTCACGGCACTCATGATATAGTCGTATTTTCCGAAAATCAGCAATATGAAACTTCCGGAAACTCCAGGAAGTATCATGGTGCAGATCGCTATCGCTCCACAAATGAAGATGAACCACATGTCATCCGTGGTCTGTGTGGGCGAGAGTGTGCATATGGTTATTCCGAGGATCGCACCAAGAACAGCCCAACACACGTCCTTCCATTTCCAGTTCTTGACGTCCAGCAGCATCATGGTGGCGGATGCAGCGATCATTCCGAAAAAGAATCCCCATGTCTGGACAGGGTGAACATGCAGTACGTATTCCATAAGTTTGGCAAGCGAGAAGACGCTCACCAGAACGCCGATGGCGAGTGCAAGAAGGAACCTTCCGTCCACCTTCTCCCAGAAGCCCTTGAAGTCACCCTTGAAAAGAGTCTTCCATGTGCTTATCTCCATCAAGGAGTTGAGACAGTTCACCAGCCTTGAGAATATTCCGGTAAGAAGGGCGATCGTACCTCCGGAAACGCCGGGTATTACGTTTGCGGCCCCCATACCGAATCCTTTGAGGGCCACAATTATATCATTCACGAATTTGTTCATGCTGTGATTGAGGGTTAGCCTACTTTGGCCAAATAGGTTTTGATTGCGTCGAAACTCTCTTTCTGTGTAAGTTTGCGGTCAGAGGGATCCGCGACCACCAGGTCGAAAGTGTTTCCGGGAAGCTGTACCCTTCCTATCTTGAATTTCGCCTGAGAACACTTGGCCATGAATTCAAGAGGATAGTCCGTCCCGTCGATGAGTGATATGAAAAGGTCGGGTTCGCTTCCCAGCATGATGTTGATCTTTTCATGGGAAGGTCTTCCGAACCAGTTGAGGTCCTTTTTCAGTACAGTCGTCTGGATGCTTGTGATAAGCCTCTCTTCTTTTCCGATTTTGCGGAAATCGAAGAAGAATATCTCGCCTTTGATACCGTTCTCACGGTAGAAGGCCATCAGAGCGTCTTTGCACCTGTCGCAGTAAGGGTCCATCGCGTCGACGAAAGCGACAGCGGAACGTGCCGCCTTGATCGGCATGAAACCTGTCGGTACAGTGCTCTGGTATTTCTGGATCTGCTTGCGGCGCAGATATTTCTTTATTAATTCAAACATGATCTCTCTACTTGCTTACTGCGGCGATGAGTTCCTTGATTTCCGCTTTGGCGTCCCTCCATCTCGGGACATCAATCTTCGTGCCTACCACCTCTACAACTTTAGCTGCGATAATCGATCCGATCTCACCGCATACTTTGAGAGGAAGACCGAGTGAATGAGCATACAGGAAACCGGCAGCGTAGGTGTCGCCGGCTCCGGTGGCGTCGACAGCGTTGGCCGGCCAAGGCTCAATCAGGTGGAACTCGTTTCCGGCCTGGACCATTGAACCTTCTTTGCCGATTTTTACGACTGCGATTTCACAGACCTTGGAGATGGCCTCAAGAGCTTCTTTGGGAGGCAACTTTGTGAAGGATTTCGCTTCGGTCTCGTTGGCGAACACTATGTCAACATAGTTTTCGACGAGATTGTGCAGGAAGGCTTCATTGGATTCCACGACATTGTATGATGCCATGTCTATCGAGATCTTGCATCCTGCGGCTTTCGCCATCTGGACAGCCTTCGATATGAGGTCCTGATTCTGTACCAGGTATCCTTCAATATGGAAATAGTCGTATCCTTCGAAATACTCCGGTTTGAGGTCCTCGGGTGTCATCTCAAGTGCGGCTCCAAGGTAAGAGGCGAATGTCCTTTCAGCGTTTGCTCCGGTGATGAAGACCATGCTCCTTCCTGAGGCCTTGGTGCCGTAAAGCATAGTGGCGTTCACGCCGAACTGCTCCATCGTGCTCTTGAAAAGGTTGCCCAGTTCGTCGTTCCCGATCTTTCCGATGTAGCCGGAAGGCATTCCGAAAATCGAAGTGCAGGTGATTGTGTTGGCGGCGGACCCTCCGGCGACATACTTCACTCCGAGTTCCTTGAGTGCGCTCCATATCTTGTCACCTGTCTCCATATCGACATGTTGCATGCTTCCTCTGGGGAGGTGGAACTCCTTCAGGAGAGTATCGTCCGGCA
>DBWN01000030.1:0-5932 GCA_002308935.1 Bacteroidales bacterium UBA1237
CTTGAGTCGGTCTTCATAAGTGTGTTTCTTGTACTTTTTTGACATAACAAATACCCCGAAAGTTTTTTGTCTAACTTTCGGGGTTCATATCACTTCGGGGTGCGGATTATTGTTTACAACAATAAAGCCTCCGACAGGAGGCTTTATCAGGATATTAAAGGATAGTTTATACGTTGAACAGGAAATGCATTATGTCGCCATCCTGAACGACATATTCCTTTCCTTCGGTAGAAAGCTTTCCAACTGCTCTCACTGCAGCTTCAGACTTATACTTGACGAAATCTTCGTACTTAATGACTTCCGCCCTAATGAATCCTTTTTCAAAGTCGCTGTGGATGACACCAGCTGCTTTAGGAGCTTTGTCTCCCTTTGAGATTGTCCATGCTCGGCACTCGTCTGCACCGGCTGTGAAGAAAGTCTGCAGGCCGAGCAGTTTGTAAGCTCCTTGAATAAGCCTTACAACTCCTGACTCTTCCAAGCCCAGTTCCTCAAGGAACATCTGCCTGTCTTCGTATTCTTCGATTTCGGCTATCTCTGATTCTGTCTTTGCTGCAATAACTAGGATTTCGGCATTCTCATCCTTTACGGCTTCTCTGACGGCTTCTACATAGGCATTGCCGGTTGAAGCAGAAGCTTCATCGACATTGCAGATGTACATCACTGGCTTGTTGGTAAGAAGATATAGATCCTTCGCCATCGTCGCCTCTTCTTCATTGATCAGCTCAACCGTACGGCAGGATTTGCCTTGAACAAGGGCGGCACGGTATCTCTCAAGAAGGTCAGCAAGCTTTTTGGCATCTTTGTCTCCCCCTACCTTGGATTGCTTGAGAACTTTCGCAAGCCTTGATTCGACGGTTTCAAGGTCCTTTATCTGCAACTCTGCATCCACGACCTCTTTGTCCCTTACAGGATCCACTGTTCCGTCAACATGAACGATGTTATCATCGTCAAAGCACCTGAGGACATGAAGGATCGCGTCCGTTTCACGTATGTTTGCCAAGAATTGGTTGCCGAGGCCTTCTCCTTTACTGGCCCCCTTGACAAGTCCTGCGATGTCTACGATGTCCACCGTAGCAGGAATTGTACGTTTGGGTTTGCAGATTTCCGTAAGAACGTCAAGTCTCCTGTCCGGAACATTTGTAGAACCGAGATTCGGTTCTATTGTGCAAAAAGGGAAATTGGCGCTTTGGGCTTTGCCTGAACTTACACAATTGAAAAGGGTCGATTTACCAACATTCGGAAGCCCTACTATACCGCATTTGAGTGACATCTCTTATACATATGTTTGATTCTTTGCAAAGATACCGTTTTTTATCCTTTATGCTTTTATCGTCTGTCCCGATTTTGAAAAATGTTGGTTATATTTGTATCTGATGCACACATGCTATCTTTACTTTTGAAACTAAAAACCAAACATTTGATATTATGGATATGAAAGAGAGAATACAGGAGAAATTCAAAACCCTGTATGGCACAGAAGGCCAGCTTTTCGCTTCTGCCGGAAGAATCAATCTTATCGGAGAACATACCGATTACAATGGAGGATATGTTTTTCCTGGAGCGATAGATTGTGGAATAGTTGCCGAAATCAAGGTCAACGGAACTTCCAAAGTCCATGCTTATTCACTAGATTACGACGAGTATGTTGAGTTCGGCCTCGAAGAGGCGGATAAGCCTACTCAGAGTTGGGCAAGTTATATTTTCGGTGTCTGCAGAGAGACCATTAAGAGAGGCGGAAAAGTTGAAGGATTCAATACCGTTTTCGCAGGTGACGTTCCTCTTGGTGCTGGTCTTTCCTCTTCCGCTGCCCTTGAAAGCACCTTCGCTTTCGCTCTCAACTATCTTTTCGATAATGGCATTGACAAGTTCGAACTTGCGAAGATCGGCCAGAGCACTGAACACAATTACTGCGGTGTCAAGTGCGGCATCATGGACCAATTCGCATCTGTTTTCGGAAAGAAGGGCAGCCTCATCCGCTTGAACTGCAAGACTTTGGAGTATAAATATTTCCCCTTCGATCCTGAAGGATACAAAGTGGTTCTCATTGATTCATGTGTTAAGCATGAACTCGCCTCTTCCGCTTACAACAAAAGAAGGGCATCCTGTGAGAACGCTGCCGCGGCAATTCGCAAGAACCATCCCGAGGTTGAGTTCTTGAGCGATGCCAAGAGGGTTTGGCTTGACGAGGTCCGTGGAGAGATACCCGAGGAGGATTTCCTGCGTGCGGAGTATGTCATTGGAGAGGTTCAGAGAGTCCTTGATGTGTGCGACGCCCTTGAAAGAGGTGATTATGAGACCGTAGGAGAGATGATGTACCAGACCCATTTCGGACTTAGCCGTCTGTATGAGGTCAGCTGCGAGGAACTGGATTTCCTGAACAAACTTGCCCGCAAGTACGATGTCACAGGTTCTAGGGTCATGGGTGGTGGCTTCGGAGGTTGCACCATCAACCTTGTGAAAGAGGAACTCTATGACAACTTCATTTCAGCAGCTGTCGAACAGTTCACGAAGAAGTTCGGACATGCTCCCAAGATCTATAACGTAGTTATCAGCGACGGAGCGCGCCTTCTTCAGTAAAGAGATCATCATATAAAAGATAGGGAGCCCGAGAGGACTCCCTTATCTTTTATTGCATCCTAATTATTCAATAATCAGCGGAAGAATCTCCCTAACCACTCTGAGTCTATCTTAGCAAAACCTTTATCCGGAGCTATGGTAGGATTCCTGCGCAGTATTCCGCTGCAGTCTTCGTATACATTGAACCCGATATTTATTCCGTGCATGTTCCCGTCCATCGGGAAGGACAGCGTTATTTCGTTGTCAGGACCACTGATACGGTAGAATTTGAATGGCGCTGATAGGAATTCTGCCCTTTTTGACGGAGTCTTCTCTGACATCTCCATCTTGGTGACATACTTGCACATCTCAATGACGATGTCATCCAGTCCCGCATCGAAGATATTGACCTTTTCTATCAAGGAACCGATATCGTTGACCCGTCTTAATGTATAGTCATCCAGTTCTTCGGCTATGTTGTCCATACCGGATTCGGCACCCGTGTCAAGGGATTCTCCTGAAGGAAGAAGCCATATCATCAGTTTGTTTTCAGGATCGTGATAAAGAGTAGTGTATTTGGCAAGATTCCTCTGTCCGCAATGGGGGCATTCCCAAACGAAAAGAGATCCGTCTTTCACTTTTCCTTTCAGTTCCGGCTCTTCGGCTACATTGATGCTTCCGTATGTCTGTACGGTATGCTTTTCTCCGCATGCGGAGCATGCGACAGATATTTCCCTTATGAATGCCATATGGTTGAAAAAGCCAGGTCAAACGGCCTGGCTGTACAGTTTATTTGATTATTGTTCCTTGACCGCTTTGCGGATATCTATCTGCAGCTCATCAAGCTGTATCTGGTCGATTTCCGAAGGGGAGTCTATCATCACATCGCGGCCCTGGTTGTTCTTCGGGAAAGCAATGTAATCACGAATGGAATCTGATCCTCCGAATAGTGCGCATACCCTGTCGAATCCGAAAGCAAGACCTCCGTGGGGGGGTGCTCCGAAGCGGAAAGCGTTGATGATGAATCCGAACTTGTATTCAGCCTCCTCTGGACCGATTCCAAGAACTTCGAACATCCTCTTCTGTACATCGGCATTGTGGATTCTTATGGAACCACCTCCGAGTTCGCTTCCGTTGAGGACGAAGTCATATGCGTTTGCGCAAACCTTCTCCAGATCTTCCTTCTTGTCGCTGTAGAAATATTTCTCGTGCTCAGGTTTGGGTGCGGTGAAAGGATGGTGCATAGCGTAGAACCTCTGGGTCTCATCATCCCATTCGAGAAGAGGGAAGTCCACAATCCAAAGCGGTGCGAATTCCTTGGGGTTCCTAATACCAAGACGGTTGCCCATTTCAAGACGCAGGACGCCGAGCATTGTCTGGACCTTTCTGCAATTGTCTCCGCTCATGACAAGGATAAGATCTCCCTTTGATGCTTCAGCTGCATTTGCGATTTTCTCAAGATCTTCTGGAGCATAGAACTTGTCAATTGAGGATTTGAATGATCCGTCTGCGTTGACTTTTATGTAAATGAGTCCTTTTGCTCCTACCTGAGGACGTTTTACCCACTCGGTCAGTTCATCAATCTGTTTCCTTGTGTAATCTGCCGCTCCCGGAACAGAGATGGCTCCGATATATCCGGCACCGTCAAGAACTCCGAAGCCTTTGCCTTTGGCGACGTCGGTTATCTCATGGATTGTCATACCGAAACGGATATCGGGTTTGTCGGAACCGTATTTGTCCATAGCGTCAAACCAGCTCATCCTGGGGATGGGGTTCGCGATTTCTACACCGATTACGTTCTTGAAGAGGGTCCTCATCATTCCTTCGAACATATTGAGCACGTCTTCCTGCTCTACGAAGGACATTTCGCAGTCTATCTGGGTGAATTCCGGCTGACGGTCGGCCCTGAGATCCTCATCGCGGAAACAGCGGACAATCTGGAAATACCTGTCATATCCGGCGACCATGAGAAGCTGTTTGAAGGTCTGAGGAGACTGAGGAAGGGCGTAGAACTGTCCGGGGTTCATCCTTGAAGGTACAACGAAGTCTCTTGCACCTTCGGGAGTGGACTTGATGAGATAAGGGGTTTCAATCTCCATGAAGCCCTGTGCATCAAGGAAATTCCTCACCTCATGAGCGATTTTATGTCTGAGCATGAGTGCCTCCCTCAGAGGGTTCCTTCTGAGATCGAGATAGCGGTATTTTGCTCTCAGATCCTCTCCGCCGTCGCTGTTGTCTTCGATAGTGAAAGGAGGTACGGCTGATTTATTCAGTATGTTGATGCCGGTCAACTTGATCTCGATATCTCCGGTACCCATCTTTGGGTTCTTGCTCTGGCGTTCAACAACTTCACCGGTAGCCTGAATGACGTATTCGCGGCCAAGAGATGTGGCGGTTTCAACGAGTTCGGAGGGAGCGTCGGCTTCTACTACAAGCTGGGTTATTCCGTAGCGGTCACGGATGTCAATGAAGGTCATTCCTCCAAGTTTTCTTGACTTCTGTACCCATCCGGCAAGAGTCACGGTCTGTCCGCAATTTGAGAGGCGGAGTTCACCGCAAGTGTGAGTTCTGTACATGATTTCGGATTTTCTTATATCTCTACAGGCCTAATAGGGCTCTGAGCCCACAAAATTAGTAATTTTGAAGGGATTTGCGTTATATTTGTCAGATACAATTCACACTTTATGGAAGTACGTGCCAAGAAAGCCTTGGGTCAGCATTTTCTGACTGACCAGACAATCGCAAAGAATATAGTGTCCTCATTGGAAAGACCGGGAGACGTTCTTGAGGTCGGTCCGGGAATGGGTGTGCTCACCCAATATCTTCTCCAAAGGGAAGAGCTGAATCTTAAACTCGTTGAAATTGACGGCGAGTCGGTTGACTATCTTATGCGGCATTTCCCCGGAATGCAGGGCAGACTTCTTCAGGATGACTTCCTGAAGATGAACCTTCCGAAGACTTTCGAGGGCGATTTTTCCATAATAGGCAATTTCCCGTACAATATATCATCACAGATATTCTTCAAGATTATTGATTTCAAAGACAGAGTCCCCGAAGTAGTATGCATGATCCAGAAGGAAGTTGCAGAACGCATTGCGGAAAAACCGGGAACAAAAACTTACGGTATTCTATCTGTCCTTCTTCAGGCTTGGTACGACATAGAATATCTGTTCACCGTAGGACAAGGGGCTTTCGCGCCGCCACCAAAGGTCCAATCCGCCGTCATCAGGCTCAGAAGGAATTCAAGGCAGGATCTGGGAGTACCTTATTCTCTGTTCAAGGCTGTGGTAAAGACTTCTTTCGGGCAGAGAAGGAAGACACTTCGCAATTCTCTCAAACCGCTCATCAAAGCCAAGGCTGAGAGGGAGGGTTGGTC
>DBWN01000030.1:6082-7290 GCA_002308935.1 Bacteroidales bacterium UBA1237
AAACGATATAATATTTAAAAGAATTAATCAATCGTCTTTTTTGAAATGGAAACAATATACGATTTCAGCGCTCTTGACAATAAGGGCCGTGAAGTGAACTTTGAGGATTACAAAGGCAAAGTTCTCCTGATTGTCAATACTGCAAGCAAGTGTGGCTTCACCCCTCAGTACAAAGGTCTTGAGGCCCTTTATCAGAAATACAAGGACCAGGGGCTGATGATAATCGGATTCCCCTGTGACCAGTTCGCCCATCAGGAGCCGGGTACAGACTCTGAGATAGCACAGTTCTGCGAACTGAACTTCGGTGTCACATTCCCTCTAATGAAGAAGATAAACGTAAACGGGGATGATGCGCATCCTGTTTACAAGTACCTTAAAAAGGCATCGAAAGGCTTCCTGGGCAATGCGATAAAGTGGAACTTCACCAAATTCCTCATCTCCAAGGACGGTTCAAAGGTTGAGAGATTCTCGCCTACAACCAAACCCGAGTCTCTTGACCGCAGGGTTGCGGACCTTCTTGCAGAATAATAACGCATTCAAAGAAACACCAGAAAAAGGTCATCATGTACGAACATTTGAAATTAGATAACCAACTCTGTTTCAGGTTTTATACTGTTTCCAGACTGATAACTCAGGCTTATGGTCCCATGCTTGAAAGACTTGGGATCACTTATCCTCAGTACCTGGTGTTGCTGGTGTTGTGGGAACAGGATGACCAGCCAGTGAACGACATAGCCAAGAGGTTGGTGCTTAATACCAACACTGTAACTCCTCTCCTCAAGAGGATGGAAGAAGAAGGGCTCGTTGTCAGGACGCGTGGAAGCAAGGATGCCAGACAGGTAATAGTCTCGCTTACCGAGAAGGGCCTTAAAATGGAAAAACTTGCCGCGGAAATCCCCGGCAATATGGCTCAGAAATACTCTTGCACCGGTCTTGATCCAAAGACCGTCGAAAAGATAGTGCCTATTATGGATAATCTTATCTTGAATATGAAAGAGAAGGTATGAGCCGTTAAAGGATAGTCAGGGTCATGACACCCCATTTTGATACGGAAACAAGAAACCCCGGAAGGTTATGAATGACATAAACTTTCCGGGGTACGTGTTATAAAGTGGGCGATAAACTTACTTTATCTGAGGAAGTCCCAGATCCGGGAATGTTCTGGGAGCGGGGATGCCGGGCAGAGGTTTACGGTCCTTGATCTGCTC
>DBWN01000030.1:7378-10305 GCA_002308935.1 Bacteroidales bacterium UBA1237
GCATCGTAGTTGGTGAAGAAAGGAACCCTTACGTCGGTGCCGTCCATATAAGGCAGAGAACCGCTGATACCTACGATTCCTCCCCAAGTCCTGGTTCCGATGATGGTTCCAAGGTTGTTAGCCCTGAAGCTCCAAGGGAAGAGGTCTCCGTCGGATGCTGAGTACTTGTTGATAAGCAGAACCTTGGGGCCGGTGTGGGTTCCCTCAGGAACGGTTCCGGTTCTGGTTGAGCCTCTGGTCATGGTCATACGGTAAACTTCCCTCTGAAGGCGCTCGATGATCATAGGGGAAACGTTTCCGCCACCATTTGAACGGTCATCGATGATGAGAGCCTCTTTGTCAAGCTGAGGATAGTAGTATCTCGCAAACTCGCTGAGACCTTCCTGACTCATATCGGGAATGTAGATGTAACCGACCTTGCCTCCGGATTTCTCCTCAACGGTCTTTATGTTGTTTGTAACCCACTCATAATGATAGAGAGGATCTTCGTCAGCAACGGGTTTGACAATGACCTTCTTACCGCCTTCTGCCGCCTTTGTGTTGATGGTCAGCTCGGTAAGTTTACCGGCCTTTCCTATAAGAAGTTTGTAGATATTGTCAACATCCTTAAGAGGAGTTCCGTCGATTGCGGTGATGAAGTTTCCTTCTTCGACACCGAGTCCGGGTTCAGCCAGAGGAGCTCTCAGACTTTCACTGTAAGGTGCACCAGTCAGGATATGGTCAATCTTGTAGTAACCGCTCTTGTCACGGGTGATCTTTGCTCCGAGAAGGCCCATCTGAATCCTTGAAGCTTTAGGGTACTCGCCGGGATTGACGTACGCGTGTCCGCTGGCGACCTCGCTTATCATCTCTCCGAGTACGTAGTTGAGGTCAAGACGGGTCTTGACATAAGGAAGAAGAACTGCATATTTTTCCTTGACACCCTTCCAGTCGCGTCCGTGCATGTTTTCAAGATAGTAACCGTCACGGAATGCTCTCCAGACCTCGTCAAAGATCTCGGGCCACTCCTGTGAGTAGTCGATTGTCGCGACCATGTCTCCGGTCTCAATCTTGTCCCTCAAAGAAACCTTGGGAGCAACTGCGGCCACATATGTTCCACCTCTTCCGGAGAACAGGGCTTTCTTGTTACCGAAACGGTATGACATCGAGGCCTCAACGCAGTCTTCTGTCTTTCCTGTTGCGAAATCGAATACGCTTGTTCCGCGCTGAGAACCGAACCAGAGCCTCTTGCCGTCACAGTAGAAACCTCTTGCCATTCCGCCCTGGATAGGGAGTTTGATTATTCTTGCGAAGATTCCTTCAGGGTCAACCTTGACCTCAGCAGGTCCCTTTGCGTCAGCCTTCTGTTCGGCACCAGGGCCTCTAGGAGCGGCTTCCGGTCTCTCGGGAGCGGCGGCGGATGCACCATCCTTTGCAAGAAGAGGAGAAGGTGTGTCCTTGGCGAGCATAGCCATATAAACTCCGCTCATGTTTCCGAGGGTGAAGTTCCATTCAACTCTTCCGTATGTAGGGTTGATGTCACGGTCACTGGTGAAAATCAAGTATTTGCCATCCTCGCTGAATACGGGAGAACCGGAGTTGTACCACCTTTCGGTGACCTCATATTCCTTGCCGGAAGCGATGTTGTAGACGTAGACAACACTCATGTCATTCTTGGCGGGCTTGGTATAAGTGAGCCACTTGCTGTCGGCGGAATACTGTACTCCGGAGAAGCCGGATTCGGGGTTCTGCATAAGAACCCTCTTCGATCCGCTGGGGTCGAGTTCAACAAGACGGTTCTTCCTGTCAGTATAGAGTATCTTCTTTCCGTCAGGACTCCACTGTAGAGAGCTGATGTATGTGTCAGAACCAGAGGTGATGGCTTTAGCCTCACCGCCTTTCTCCACTTCATAGAGATAGATTTCGGTTTCGCCGGTAGAGTCTCCAATCCAGGCGATGTACTTCCCGTCAGGACTCCATGCTGCACCTCTGTCGTTAGAACCGGGAGAGTGGCTGATATTCTTAGTGACTCCAGCCTCAACAGGGACATCGAAGACTTCTCCCCTTGCTGTTATGACCACCCTGTTTCCGTCGGGAGAAACGCTGGTGGAACCCCTTGTGTTGCCAAGGTTCCTGGTCTCAGACCTTGAGTAGACGACGTCTGATGCGAGTGTTACGGTTATCTTGTCAGCTTTACGGGTAGCGGGATCGAACTTATAGATGAAACCGCCGTTTTCAAACACAATGACCTTTCCGTCAGTGCTCGGGAATTTGACATCGTAAGTGTCGAAGTTTGTGACCTTTGTCGTCTGCTTTGTCTTGGTATTGTAGCAGAAAAGGTTCATGATCATGTCGCGGTCTGAAGCGAAGAAAATTTCGTCGCCGATCCACATGGGGAAAATGTCCTGTGCGTCATTTGAGGTTATGTTCTCGACCTTCTTTGCTTTAGGATCATAGATCCATACATCGTCAGCCATACCTCCACGGTAGTATTTCCATGTACGGAACTCTCTCATGACTCTGTTGTAAGCGAGTTTCTTGCCGTCAGGAGAGTAGGAGCAGAAGCCACCTTCAGGAAGAGGAATCTCTTCGCTCATTCCTCCTTCGGGAGAAATCGTCCAAAGTTTCCCTTCAAATCCGCTTCCGATACGGTTACGATATACTATCTGCTTTCCGTCCGGACTCCAGGTCATGACCATGTTGTTTGGTCCCATCCTGTCTCCCAGGTCATCTCTTCCGTTCGTTGATGTGTAGGTGAGCCTTACGGGTTCTCCTCCAGTTGAAGGCATGCGATATACTTCGCGGTTTCCGTCATACTCTCCGGTGAAAGCGATGGTTTTTCCGTCAGGAGAATAACGGGCGAACATCTCATATCCGACATGGGACGTGAGGCGTTTCGCTTCTCCTCCGGAAATGGGGACGGTCCAGAGGTCTCCGGCATAGGAGAA
>DBWN01000245.1 GCA_002308935.1 Bacteroidales bacterium UBA1237
TTCTTGTCAGCCCTCATTATGTCCTTATGCCTCGGAACAGTCGCACAGGCGCAAGTGTACATTCTCAATGATAATATCTTCCAGGGACGTATGAGCGAGATCAAAACCACGGTTCTGGATTCACTGACCCAGGAACCGTTGTCATACGCCTCGGTCTATGTCACCCCGTCCAAGGACACGACGATCACAAATTTCACCCTGACGGATGCCAAGGGCGAAGCCACACTGGACGAAGTTCCGTATGGAAGTTATGTCTTCCATGTGGAAATGATGGGCTATAAGCCTTTCGTGACGGAACGGTTCTTCCGGGAAGAGAAGGTGGATCTGGGGACCATCCGGCTCCAAGTAGACGACCACTTCCTGGAGGCGGCGACGGTCACCGCAGCAGGCAATCCCATCGTTATCAAGAAAGACACAGTCGAGTTCAATGCTTCTTCCTTCCGTGTGGGGACCAACGCGATGCTGAAGGATCTGCTCCAGCGCATGCCCGGCATGGAAATCACGGATGATGGCAAAGTGAAGTTCAACGGCGAGGAAATCGACAAACTCACCGTGGGCGGTCGTACCTTTTTCTTTGGCGACCAGAGCACGGCCTTGAACAACTTGCCGGCAGCGGTAGTGGACAAAATCCGGGTCATCGACCGGGAAAGCGAGCAGACCCGGGCCTCCGGCATCCAGGACGGGAGCCGGGAAAAGGTGCTTGACGTGGCGCTGAAGAAAGAATATGAGAAAGGATGGTTCGGTAACGTGGGCCTCAAGGGTGGTACGACGCTGGGCGACAAAGATGGTAATCATCCTCTTCAGGATGACCGTGGGCTGTTGTGGAACGCGAACGCCTTGCTGTCGGCCTACACAGAGAAGGACCAGCTGACGGTGATTGCCAACGGGCAGAATGTGGATGATTCGAACGCCGTTGTAATCATCATCGATGACGAGGGAGAGCGTTCCTCCCTGGACCAGGGACTCTCGACGGCTGCGCAGCTGGGCGTGAACGCCAACACGTCCCGTCTCCGGGATGTCGAGACAACCGTCAGCGCGAACTACAAATATACCGATACGGATTCCGGCACAATGGCGGAAAGGACAACCTATCAGGAAGGAGGGAACCTGCTTGCATCCACGCAGGATTTCGGCAAGCAGTTCGTCCATGCACTGAATACCAACCTGGAGTTGAAGAAGGAGAAAGGCAAGGTCTGGTTCCATTTCAGTCCCTCCTTCCGCTTTAACAAGATTGATGAAACAGGAAGCGGTTCATCGGAAACACTCCGAGCCGGCACCTTTGTGAATGGTTCGGAAAATGCTTCCCGTCGTTTGTCCTCCAGTAAGAACACCGGATGGAACGGCGATGTCACCTTCCGGGAGTTGGGAGGGAAGAAGGACAGGAACCTGCGCTTTGATTTCAATGGCAATTACGGTGTGACGGGCGAAGAAAGCGATGAGTCGTCCGTGCTGAAAACGGCAGGAGAGCAGGCTACTCGCTCCATGCATTATCTCTCTGACAATCAGTCCTATGGCTTTGGCGGATCGGTACAATATACAGAGCCCGTCGGCGAGAAATGGACGCTTTCCGCCACGGCCGAACTGAACTGGGCCAAGCATAATAACAACCGTGATGCGTTTGATGCGAAAGGGAGGAATGATTACTACAGTTCCATGAGCGATAACCATTATATCATTCAACAATATAACATGACTGCCCAATACAAGTTTGGAGAGGACAGTTGGTTTACGTTCGGCGGTCGGGTTTCAGGTATCCTGAATGAGACTTACTCCAAGAGTTTCGGTATTGAGGATTATACCGGAAAGGATGAATGGAATTGGAGTGTTACTCCGAACATGCGTTTCCAATACAGCAAAGGGAATGACCGTTTCTCACTGTATGCCTCCGGATATGGCCAACGTCCCAATTCATCCAGGATGCTTCCTGTTTTGAATATTACTGACCCTTCGCGATTGAGTCTCGGCAACGTGTACCTGAGACCCTACACTTTGACCATGTTCGGCGGGAACTGGAGTCGGAATAACCGGGAGAAATTCTCCACGCTGATGATTTACATGGACGGCCAGTTCAGCACATCTCCTGTCAGTTATGCCCGCTGGTACGACGCAGATGGCATCCTTTACTCCATCCCGGTCAACGCGCGGAAGCCCAGTGTTTCCGCCAGCCTGACAGCGAATTATACAACGCCGCTTGACGCAAAGAAGAACTGGTCAATGACGCTCAGCGGGGTGGCGGCTTATTCCTCCTCCGTCAGCTATCAGTCCCAGTCAATGCTTCCGGGGCTGGACAGGGAAACCTTTGATTATTCAGCATTTATGGACGATTTCTGGGGCAATGTCGACGGGAACCGTTTCTATGGTGGTCAGAGCGGCTTCGGGGAAAGCCGGACACGTTCCTTCAATCCCTACGCTGGATTCACCTTGAAGTACAATCAGGACCATTATTCTTTCAGCGTAGGAGCCAACACACAGGGACGCATCGCCCGGTACTCGCTCAATCCCAGCATCAATATGAATACCTTGGATACGCGCATAAGCGCCAGGGGATCCTACACGACCAAGCATGAGTTTGAGTTCGATTCGGACCTTGCCTACGTGTTCTACAGCGGCTACTCGGAAGGATATGGCCAGCCGGAATGGAGATGGAATGCAGAGATTTCGAAGAATATCGGGGCGTTCAACTTGAGCGTCAAGATCCACGACATCCTGAACCAGGCACGGAATCTCACGCATACCGTGACGGCCAATTATGAAGAAGACAGTTATCGCCTGATCATGGGTCGGTACATTCTCTTCGGTGTGAAGTGGAATTTCGGCAAGATGAATGCCGCCCACAGCGCCAGGGCGCAGCAAGCGGCGCTGAACATGCTGTTCTGATATAACTTTTCATGAGAACCGAAAGCATCACCCTCAGTCGAGCGTGATGCTTTCAATTCTCAGGCGCAGGGTGCCGGAGGGGACTTGGGCCTCGACGATCTCACCGACCTTTCTGCCCATCAGGGCGGCGCCGATAGGGGATTTCAGTGAAATTTTGCCAGCCTCAAGGTCCATCTCGTGCGGGCTGACGATCTCGAACTTCATGCGGGTATTTGTCGAGAGGTTCGTGAATTCCACCCGGCTCAGAAGGCAGACCCGGTCTTTGGGAAGAACGTCGGGATCAACTATGCGGGAATGATCCAGAACTTTCTGCAAGAAACGGATACGGCTGATGGTCTTTCCTTGAATCCGCCTTGCTTCACGATATCCCGCATTGTCGCTTCGGTCTCCTTGTGCACTGGCTTCTGCGAGGTCCTCCGTTACCTTTGGATAAACCTCGCTGATAAGATGTTTCAACTCGGCAGCAATCTCGTCGTATTTTTGCTTTGACAGGTATTCCATTGCACAAATTTACTCTTTTTTTAGATGCAAGTCGTACGATCTGTTCAGCCGCCCGTTTTGTTATGTTGACTTATGATAGAGGACAGCTATTCCCCTTCTTGTCAAGCATTAGTCAATCAAAAAACTGCGGGGATAAAAGTCGCTGTAGAAACGGCCATCGGTGGCTGTGAACTTCAGTACGCAATAGTTAGGATCGGTGACACCGCCCGGGTAGTATTGTGTGTCACCCTTGCGCCAAAT
>DBWN01000169.1:0-3077 GCA_002308935.1 Bacteroidales bacterium UBA1237
TCGGTGAAAGCCGCCCATGAATGGCCCCTTTCCTTCTTGGAGTCGTTGTAAGCCATGTCGAAATACAGGTTCGTGGCGTTGGAAAGCACTACCGGGACTCCCTGGTTCGCATACTCGTAGGGAAGCTCCTCCTTCGATCCGGACACGGACCAGAGGTTGGTAAAGAAGAGGTTCTCCTTCAGGGCTTCGAAAGTGTCGGGGTCGAGATGCTGAGCGACTTCCTGCCATCCGGCCAGTTTGACGCCCTTGTCTTCGGCGATCTTGACCACATTCTCGATATAGTAGTCCTTAAGCATGCTTATGTCGGTGATGCCTTCCTTCTCCATGAGCGCCTTGCATGCGGGGGACTGTGTCCAGGCACCGTCAGGGACTTCGTCTCCTCCGATATGGATGGCGTCAAGAGGCACTCCTGCTTCCTTGTAGATCGCGATTATGCCGTCGAACACTTTGCTTATGAAAGCGTAGGTTGAAGGGAGGGCGACATTGATTGCGTTGTCGGTGTAGTCCTGTACCGAGACGTAATCCGACTTGTCCTCCTTCTCTGAAAGAAGGTATGTCGTGTCACCGGTCTCCTCGGCCATCTTCTCCATGGACTTTATCGCCGCCCTTGAGTGTCCGGGGGTGTCGAATTCAGGAATCACGTGTATGCCCCTTTGATAGGCGAATTTGAGGATCTCCACGAAATCATCCTTGGAGTAGAAGCCGTTTCCGGGGGCGTCGGGGTCATTCCTGTCAAGGGAGGCGCTGTAGGTGAGCTGGAGGGCGTCCGGCTCGGAGAATGATCCGTCATCGTTCAGTACCGGTATCCCTCTGAAAGCCCCGTATGAAGTGAGGTGGGGGAGTCCGGGGATCTCAAGCCTCCAGCCTTCATCGTCACCAAGGTGCAGGTGCAGATAGTTTCCCTTGTAATGGGAGATCATGTCTATGAGGGTGAGGAGGTTGTCCTTCTTGGTGAAGTTCCGGCTAACGTCAAGCATCAGTCCCCGGTAGGACATGTCGGGCCAGTCTGTGATGACTCCGTTGGGAACGGGTTTGCCGCCACAGTTGCGCTTGATGTTCTCGAGGGTGACCTCAGCATAATGGGCGCCTTCTTCATCGGAGGATTCGATGGAGATGTTGCCGTCAAGGGTGATCCTGTACCATCCCGGGACCTCGTCACTCACGGTCCTGACAGCTCCTCTCTGTGCTTTGGACAGGTCAGTCTCTCCTTCTGTGAGGATCACGTCCTTGAGCCTAGGGACCATGTCGTATGCTGAAGTGGCCACTTCATTGTAACTGAACGAGTGGATATCTTCCGCTGGCAGGAACACGTGCTTCACTTCGATGGGAACGCTTTTCTGCCCTTTTTTCTGCAGGTAGAAGGCTTCTGGAGCCCTGCACTGGTTCACAAGTGCGCGTGCTTCATACCTTAGGGTCATCTCCTTCCCGTCAAAATCAGAGGAAGGGGCCACTCTGTATAGGGTTCCGCTCATGTGGATGATGTCGGCAGGGGAGTTCTCCTCCATGGTCACGGGGGTGCGGAACTGGCTGAACCAGATTGTCCAGTCACTTCCTTTCGGAGGATTCACGATCTCCATGGTGTGGGTTGTCTTTCCGGTCTGCGGATCGGTGGCGCCTTCAGTCCAGACGACTGAGCAGGGCTTCGCGCATGAAACGCATAGCGCAGTGACAAGCAGACTTTGCAGATATCTGAGTGTTCTCATCGCAAATTGTTTTCTGTACGGTACAAATTTGCGACAAATTATTAAAACGTTAAAGGAATTTACGCGAATTGCGATATCAAATACGCAAATTTGTACTTGCATAGAGCGTCTTTGTGGTAAGTAAGAGACAAAAAACAGGAGACGGACCTTGGTGGCCGCCTCCTGCGGATGTTATGCTAAAGTCAGAGTACTGTGGTTCGCTTATTTCCAGTTGGTGTACTGTGCCTGTGCGGGATCTGTCCAGCCGTCATTCTGCTTGAGGACTCCGGCGGAGAGGCTGATCTCGGACTGAGGGAACGGGCGGAAGCCCCAAGTCGCTTCGTAGCGTGCCTTGTAACCGGGGCCCTGATCCTTCATCACGATCCAAGGACCGTTGGAGTTCTTGATGGGCTGTCCCAACTGGGTCTCGAGTGCGGCGATGCAGTAAGCTTTACCGTAGCGGCGCATATCGGTCCAGCGGATGCCTTCGTAGCAGAGTTCGTGCTGGCGTTCCTTACGGATCGCATCTACACTGTATGCCTTGTCGGCGAGTCCGGCGCGGGCGCGGACGGCGTTCATTCCGCTCTTGCCGTTGTAGATGACCTTGCCGTCAGTAAGCTCAGAGTGCATCAGCAGAACGTCTGCGAAGCGCAGGATCTGGAGGTTCTGCGGAGAGTGTCCGCGCTCAAGGTCTTTTCCTGTTCCGCCATATGCCGGCATTGAGGAGAACTCGAGCATGAACTTTCCGTTGTCTCCCAATGCGCCCCAGGTCTGGTATTTCTTCTGCCAGTAACCTGTTTCTTCATATTGAGAGTCGTTGCCCCAGGTGTATGTGTACGGAGGTTTCAGTTCCTCTTCAATACTGAAGATGGACGCCTGTTTGCGGATATCTCCGGGTTCATCTTTGTCCCACTGGTCCCAGATGTAGGGGTTGGCGGTGACCCATCCGTATCCACGGCTGAACGGGAATGCGTTCAGTTCGTAGTTGGAACGCTTGCGTACGCCCATGTACTGGTCGAATTTGTTTCCGTAACGGGAAGAAGAGCTGAGGTTGGTGACGCAGACACTGAACATCTCCTCTGGGTTGATGTCGTCGGTATACCACTCACCTTCAATGTTCTTGGCGTAAAGATAATCTTTCTTCGTGATAGAGTTCGTGTAAGGCCACATCAGACGGAAGTCTTTCACCAGCGAATGACCGCTGTTTGCGATGCAGTCTTCCAGGCTGCGGACGACGAAGTCCTTGCCCAATTGCTCATTGATGATCTCACCACTCTCCAGGTCCACAAGCGGCAGGGCGGTGATGTTCTCCCCGTTCTTGTCTCCGTAGAAGCCTGTATAGAACAGATAGACGCGTGCCAGGATGCCTTCGGCGTCCCATTTGGTTGCGTGGCG
>DBWN01000169.1:3176-4375 GCA_002308935.1 Bacteroidales bacterium UBA1237
GCTTCGACCACGGAGTTCGGCACATTGGTGACCAGTGGAACGTCACCGAACATCTGGGCCAGTTCGAAAAGAAGGAATGAGCGGAGGAAATAGGCTTCTCCCATGAGCTGGTTGCGCATCTCCTCATTTTCAACCTTGTCCAGGTTGGCGATAGCCATGTTCGCACGAGTGATTCCGTTGTAGTATTCCTGCCAGAAAGTGAGATGTGAGTCAAGTCCGGCATACAGGAAGTGGTCATATGCCTGGATGTCATAGTCGTCAGCTCCACCGCCGCCGAAGCATTCGTCGGAGGAAGCCATGGCCGTCATGAAGTAAGAAGCAGACGGCTCGTATATGCCACCGTTCAGGACGTTATAGATACCTGTGATCATTTGCAGGGCATCGGTTTCCGATGCGGGGAAGTTACTGGTGTTGTTCTCGGTGTAGCTCACCGTATCCAGGAACTTCTCGCAACCTGAAAACACCATTGATGCCAGTGCTAAGACTGATATGTATTTGATGAACTTTTTCATGATATGCTAGAATTGAATGTTGACACCTACGAGGAAGGTACGTGCGCTGGGGTAGTAACCCAGGTCGATTCCGGATACCCAGTCTTCACCGTAACCGTATCCGATCTCAGGATCCATTCCGGAGTACTTGGTGAATGTGAAGAGGTTCTGGGCTGTGAAGTAAAGACGTGCTTTGCTTATGAAGTTGCTGCGCATCAGCCTTGCGAAGTCGTAGCCGACGGTGACGTTGGAGATCTTGAAGTAGTCTCCGTTCTCGATGAAGATGTCAGAGACGTTGCTCCAGTTGCGGTCTGAACAGATCGTCCACAGAGGAAGCCTGTTCGAAGTGCCTTCGCCTTTCCAGCAGTTGAAAAGGTCGCGGGTGTAGCTGTCGGTAGGACGGTCGACCAGAGAACGGTATGACCTGGCGATCTGCTGTCCGAAAGCGCCGTAGCCTGTGAGGCTGAAGTCGAATCCCTTGTATGCGAACCAGAGATTGAGACCGGCGGTGAAGTCAGGGTTCGGGTTACCGATCATGGTACGGTCTTCTTCGGAGATCTTGCCGTCCTTGTTGGTGTCCACGAAGATGAGGTCTCCGGGCTTGGCGTCGTCATACTTGGCAGCGGCCTTGTCGACCTGAGCCTGATTCTGGAAGACTCCGTCGGTCTTGTATCCGTAGAAGTATCCGATAGGATATCCTACCTGTGC
>DBWN01000169.1:4430-5407 GCA_002308935.1 Bacteroidales bacterium UBA1237
GCGTTGGCGATACGGGTGACCTCGTTCTTGTTGTATGAACCGTTGAGTTTGATTCCGTAGGTGAAGTCTCCGGTGTATTTGCCGTAGTCGATAGTGAGCTCGACTCCGGAGTTCTTCACGTCACCACCGTTCACGTAAGGTGAGCTGAATCCGTATACGGATGCGATAGGAGCCTGGACGAGCCAGTTCTTGGTGCTCTTGATGTACCAGTCAACAGTCACTCCGAGGCTGGAGTTCAGGAAACGTGCGTCCAGACCGAGGTCTGTCTGCTCAGATGTCTCCCAGCTGACGTCCGGGTTGGCCAGGACACCGGGCTTGGCACCGGTGGTCATGGACTGCTTGTTGGCGAAGTAGTAGCCGGCGCTGCTGGACAGGCTTATTGTGGAGAGGTACTGGAAGTTGGAGATGGAAGCGTTACCGTTCTGTCCCCAAGAAGCACGCAGCTTGAGGAAGTTGAGCCAGTTCTGTGAACCTGCCATGAAGTTCTCGTTGGAGATGATCCAACCTGCGGAAACTGAAGGGAAGACACCCCAGCGGTGACCGCGTGCGAAGTTGGATGAACCGTCGGCACGTACTGTAGCGGAGAACAGGTAGGTGTCCCTGAAACTGTAGTTCACACGACCGAAGAATGAAGCAAGAGCGCCTTTGGTGGAAGGTGAACCGGATGCTCCGATCTGGTTGATCAGGGCGGGCTTGGTGTTGGAGAGCCATGCCCTCTCGAAGTCATTGGGGAAGATGCTGTTGTTGGCGTGGGCTGACATGCTCTCACCGAAGCCCCATTTCTCTATTGACTGGCCAAGAACCGTATCGAATACGTGGTCGGAATTGATGTCGAAATGGTAGGAAGCCGTATTCTCCCAGGTATAACGGTAATTCAGACGCATGGACTGGGTCACTTGGTCGAGATTGTTGGTTTCCGTTCCGGAGAGGAAATAGACCATCTTATAACTGCGGTCGGACGAGCCGGACAACCGGTA
>DBWN01000139.1:0-7483 GCA_002308935.1 Bacteroidales bacterium UBA1237
AGGAGAATCTCCGCTACAGCCAGAATGCTCCTCTGGACATGTACAATGAGGTGAACACCAAGTGCAACCTTCCTGCTCAGATAGACATTGAGGCTACTCAGGGTGACGAGTACCGCTTTGTCATGGTAGCAAAGGGCGGTGGCAGCGCAAACAAGACTTATTTCTATCCTATGACCAAGGCAACTATCCAGAACGAAGGCACTCTCATTCCTTTCCTGGTTGAGAAGATGCGTTCTCTGGGTACAGCGGCCTGCCCTCCTTACCATATCGCTTTCGTGATCGGCGGCACATCCGCTGAGAAGAACCTCCTCACAGTGAAACTTGCCAGCATCAAGTTCTATGACGGCCTTCCCACAACAGGTGACGAGACAGGACGTGCCTTCAGGGACATCGACCTTGAGGAAAAGCTTCTCAAGGAAGCCCAGAAGATCGGCTTGGGCGCACAGTTCGGAGGCAAGTATATGGCTCACGATATCCGCGTAGTACGTCTTCCTCGTCACGGAGCCAGCTGCCCTATCGGAATGGGTGTGAGCTGCAGTGCTGACCGTAACATCAAGAGCAAGATAAACGCTGACGGTGTCTGGATTGAAAAGATGGATACCAATCCTTCCGAACTCATTCCTGAAGAATTCCGCCGTCCTGGTGAAGGCGCGAAAGGTATAGAGATCGACCTTGACAAGGGTATTGACTCCGTACGCGCTGAACTTACCAAGTATACCGTCGGAACCCGCGTGAACCTGAAGGGAACCATCATTGTCGCCCGCGACATCGCTCACGCCAAACTCAAAGCCCGCCTTGATGCAGGAGAAGAGATGCCTTCATACTTCAAGGATCATCCCATTCTGTACGCAGGTCCCGCCAAGACTCCTCAGGGATATCCTTGCGGCTCCATGGGCCCTACCACGGCCAACCGTATGGATCCTTACGTGGATGAATTCCAGGATCACGGCGCTTCCCTCGTGATGATCGCGAAGGGCAACCGTTCCAAGGTCGTCACCGATGCTTGCCAGAAACACGGAGGTTTCTATCTTGGTACCATCGGAGGAGTCGCCGCAGTTCTCTCACAGAGCAGCATCCGCAGCATCGAATGTGTGGAATATCCTGAACTCGGAATGGAGGCGATCTGGAAGATTACTGTTGAAGACTTCCCTGCTTTCATCCTCGTTGATGACAAGGGCAACGACTTCTTCAAGACTCTCGGTCTGTAGAACAAATTCCTTTGGATAATATAGATGTCCGGATGGGAGACCTTCCGGACATCTTTGTTTAAGGCTTCTGGATATGTAGCCTGATTATTGCAGCGTCCATTACGACCAATCGTCTCCCGGATATGAGCATTTTGTTTGTACTCTCATCAGCCTTGGCGGCCATTCTGCCGTTTCAGATTTCTGTCTTCAATCCCAAGATTCCCCTTATACTTGACAGGGAATACAATATTGTCTCCGAGATCACCGTTCCTTCGGATGGGGAGACTACGCTTGATGAAGTGGATTTCAGGATCAGCGGCATAAGTGCGGATGCAGTCCGGAGTGTGAGGCTGATGTACAGCGGCACCGCTTCAGCCATACCTGACCGTACGACTTCGATAGGGATACAGGCCGGCTCTTCCAGATGGGGCGGAGGCAATCCCATGTGGCATTCTCCTTCATATGTGATGGAAGCCGACTGCCTTTTACCTGAAGACGGGCAAGACGGGTTGTTCATTCTTAGTGACAGAATTCCTCTTGTGAAGGGAGATAATTACTTTTACGTCAGCTTGGAAGTCGACTCTTCTTTTCTGGATGACCTTTCATCAACATTCTCGGCGGGAGTTGAAGGCGTTGTCGTATCCGGGAAGTCTATGCCTCTTTCCGTCAGTGGTGATACTGTACGCCGTTTCGCTGTAAGCGTAAGAGACCATGGGGATGACGGAGTTGACTCATACAGGATCCCCGGTCTTGCCACCACTCCGGATTGTACTCTTGTGGCAGTATATGATATGAGGTGGAACTTCAGCCAGGATCTGGTCGATGACATTGATGTGGGCCTGAGCCGTTCCTTCGATGGAGGTAAAACTTGGACCCCCATGGAGACTGTCATCGATATGGGTGTTGAGGGAGGCCTCCCTGAAGGGCAGAACGGGGTGGGGGACCCTGCTGTTCTTGTAGACAGCAATACGGGCGGGATAATAGTTGCCGCCGCATGGACCCATGGTCTTGGGGGAAGGACAGGATGGTGGTCCGCTGGAGACGGTTTCGACCCTTCATCCACGCCTCAGCTGATGATGGTGCGCTCGAGGGATGGGGGAGACTCATGGTCGGATCCCTTCAATGTCACCGCTCAGGTCAAAGACCCCAAGTGGAGATTCTCTTTCCAAGGTCCCGGAAAAGGGATCACGATGAAGGACGGTACGCTTGTTTTCGCATACCAGCATCAGGAAGGGGAAGAGAGGATGCCTTGGTCAGGGATCATTTACAGTAAAGACCATGGCGAGACGTGGCATGTTTCTTCCAGTCCTGTCGCCAACACTACTGAATCCCAGGTAGCGGAAGTCAGTCCCGGAGTACTCATGCTCAATATGAGGAATAATGATAAGGAAGGGAGAAGAGTCTTCACTACCGATGACATGGGGAAGACCTGGAAAGCCCATACTTCAGATAAACCCCTTCGGGAGCCAGTCTGTATGGCGAGTCTGATTTCCGGCCCTGAAGAAGGACAACTCCTTTTCTCTAATCCGGACTCCGAAAAGAGCCGTGACCATATGACCATCAAGATGAGTCTTGACGGGGGAGTCACATGGCCGTATTCCATTCTATTGGATGAATTCAGCTCATGGGGATACTCCTGCATGTCGATGATTGATGAGCAAACTGTCGGAATACTGTACGAAGGCAGCACTTCCCAGATAGTTTTTCAGGCCGTAAAGCTGTCTGACATCCTGAAATAATCTCCAAAAAGGCACATTTTGAGGGAATTCGGCAGAAAAACCGAAAATTTTTGAAATTTTTTAGTACTTTGTGATACAAGGTATTCAAAAATTGTTATATCTTTGCATCAACAACAACTTTGAAAACCAAAATAGCGATGAAAAAAGTTATCAATGCATGTTTGGGCGGCAGAAGCTTCCCGATCGATGAGGACGCTTACTCCAGGCTCTCGGCGTATCTGGAACATTTCAAGGCCAATCTCTTCGCCAAGGAGGGGATGCTCCCTTCCCAGGTCGATGAAGTGATGGAGGATATTGAGGAGAGGATATGCGAGCTTTTCACTCAAGAAGTGGGGCAGGGAGCACGTGTTGTGAACCTCGCACTGGTTGAGAAAGTCGTATCGCAGCTCGGTATGCCTGACGGAAGCGCTGAACCTGATTCAGGTCAGGGTTCCCCTAAGGCGAAGGCATATTCGGGTGATGCCGCTCCCAAGAAGAAACTCTATCGCAATATGGATGACAAGACAATCGCCGGTATCTGTTCCGGTCTGGCGATTTATCTGGATCTTGATCCTGCTCTCGTAAAGATCGTGATGCTTGTCATCTTGCTGATGGCGTCCGCAGGTTTCTGGATTTACATTATTCTCTGGTTCGCAGTCCCCAAAGCGGAAACTCCTGCCCAGAAGTGTGAGATGTACGGCCTTCCGGTGAATGCCGAGAATATGGCCCGTTTTTCAACAAAATAATATAATAGGATATGGAAAGTACAGTAGAGAATGTTCGTTCCCAGATGAGGAAAGGTGTGCTCGAGTATTGCATACTCTCCATACTCAGCCGTAAGGAAGCATATGCATCTTCAATCATAGACGAACTCAAGGCAGCAAACATGATAGTTGTCGAAGGGACCCTTTATCCGCTTCTTATCAGGCAGAAGAACCAGGGTTATCTTTCTTACCGTTGGGAAGAATCCACCCAGGGACCGCCCCGCAAGTATTATGTGATCACCGACAAGGGAAGGGCAGTCCTTTCCGAAATGGACTCCGCATGGCAGGAGATAGTATCTACGATCAGAACTTTGAAAGGCGATGATTGAAACAAAGATGATGAGCATCGGAGGCTATGCCTTCACGATGGACGCTGAGGCGGCTGCAGCTGCCCAGAAGTATATTTCTTCGTTGGAGAAATACTATCTGAAGAATGAGAGCGGCCGTGAGATAATGGAAGGGATTGAAGAGAGAATGGCCGAACTCTTTCTTGAGAAATCCAGTACAGGTGGCGTTGTCAGCGTTGCCATGGTCAATGAAGTCATTGATATCATAGGCAAGCCTGAGGTGATAGAGCAGGAAAGTGAAGCTTCCGACGGGGACGGAACGAAGTCGCATACGTACACAACTGAAGCCAAGGAAGCTCCGAAAAAGAAACTGTACCGTGACCTTTCCAACAAGATCGTTGGAGGAGTGTGTTCAGGACTGGCGTTGTATTCGGGAGTGGATGTGGTCTTGTTCAGGTTGGCTTTCGCCATACTGACTGTCTTCCCTGTGATAAGATTCCTGGATAGGAGTGCATTCTCTCTTTCAGCCCCCGTGATATACATTATCCTGTGGATTTCCATGCCTGCGGCAAGGACCGTGAAGCAGAAGTGGAGCCAGAAAGGGGAGACAGGTTCCTTGGATGATATCCAGAGGGTCGTCACGACTCCTTCCAAGAACACGAGAAAGGATAATCCGGCAGGCCATGGACTGGTCAGGGTGATAGCGATCCTTGTCGGCACCATCTTCCTTCTGACATCAGTCTCCGGGCTGTCCGCAGGAGTGGCTGCAGCCTTCTTCCCGGGGAATTTCGGTCTTGACAATCTGTATGACTATTTCGTGGAAGAGCTGAGGGAAGTCCCTGGACTTCTGTCAGTGATGGATATGCCCATAGTCCATATTCTCGGATTCGGAGCATGGTTCCTTCCTTTCATCGGTCTTATCTATGCTGCCATAATGATGATATTCGGGTTCAAATCGCCCTCTTGGAGGCCAGGCCTTGTGATATTCATTCTCTGGCTCATCGTGGTAGCGGCATTGGCCTCTATCCTCTCAGTTTCCGTTCTTCAGTATACGACCCCGGATAGCGTGATACAGCTGTAGCATATACGCATTGATAGGGGATGCGGGTTTACGCATAATGCGGACCGGAAAACGCAACTCTTCTACTCAGATATTCCCCTTTAGTGTAACTTCGCATCAGTTGCATTAAAGGGGATGACCATATGAAACTCATCATCAGAAACAATCCTTCCGAAGGATCTTTATGGGCAGCGCACCATATTGCTGACAGAATCAACAGTAAAAAGAAGCTTTCACCGGAGCCCTTCGTTCTCGGCCTTTGCACCGGCTCCACACCACTGGGCACTTATGCTGAACTCATCCGTATGGTGAAAGAAGGGGAGCTTTCTTTCAAGAATGTTATAACTTTCAATATGGACGAATATGTCGGTCTTCCGGTCAATCATCCTGAAAGCTACCATTCCTTCATGTACCGTTCCCTGTTCGACCATATCGATATCCCTAGAGAGAACATACATATCCTTGACGGAAATGCTCCTGATCTGGAAAAAGAGTGTGCTGAATATGAAGATGCCATCGTCAAGGCGGGAGGATTCGACCTGTTCCTGGGCGGAGTGGGTGAAGACGGGCATATCGCTTTCAATGAGCCGTTCTCTCCTTTGACTTCACGCACAAGGTGCATAACCCTCACGAGGGATACCCGTGAAGTGAATTCAAGATTCTTTGGAGGTGATCCTGATGCGGTGCCGGCCAAGGCCCTGACAGTAGGGGTAGCTACCGTAGCGTCTTCTGATGAAGTCGTGATACTCGCCTTTGGATCAAAGAAAGCAAGAGCGATAAAGGACGCTGTTGAGGGGCCGGTTTCACATGCATGCACTTTGAGTTGCCTCCAGAACCACAATGATGCTGTCATAGTATGCGATGAGGCTTCTGTGGGCGAACTGAAGGTGAACAGTTACAGATATTTCAAGGCGATAGAGGAAGCTGAAATGAGATAATTCTTTAATACAATACTGACTTATTGACTAACCAAAAAAGAGAGCGGCCGATCCTTCACAGGGGCGGCCGCGAATGTTGATATGGATAATTGTTAAGTGAAGTTAATGTTCTAAAGATTGATTGCCACTCCACCAAGGAAGGTGATTCCCGGCTCAGGGAAACCGAGCATGGTCTCGTAATCCTTGTTGAGCAGATTCTCTCCTCTGACGAAGACTGTAAGGAAGTCGGTGAATCGGTAAGACGCTCTCGCTTTGAGGTCAACGTAGCTGCTCTTCACACCTTCTTCACCTGTTGACAGCCAGAGGTCTTTAATTCCCATGAGTCCTACGTTGAGTGAGAACCTTCCCGGTGTCCATGTTCCTGAGAAGTATGCTTTGTGCTCAGGAGCTCCGGTATAGATTGTACCCATCTTCAGGAAACTGTAGTTGGCGTTGAACCTCAGAGATCTTGTGGCCTGGAAATCGGCGCTGAACTCCACACCCTTGTTGTTGAATTTCCCGACATTGCGGTTTGCCCTTTTGCCGTCTACGACAGTGACCTCGATTATGTTGCTGCCCTCGGTATAGAAGAGGCTGAGTTCCGCATTGAGTCTTCCTTCAAGCATGTGCTGGCTAACAGTGAAGTCGTAACTCCATGCCTTTTCGGGCTCGAGTTCTTCATTGGCTACAGCATACATGTACAGCTCCCTCAGGTTAGGTGTCCTGAATCCTTTCGAGGCTGAAAGCTTGAGGGATGTGTTTTCTCCGGGGCGGTAGCTTATACCTGCTTGGGGGATGAGAATGGATCCGTAGAGGCTGTGGTGCTCAAGCCTGAGTCCCGCATCAAGGAAAAGCTTCCCGAGGTTCTGCTGGATGAGCAGGTATGCGGCTTCTTCATTGAGTTTCTTGTGGTCGGCGTATATCTCGGTTTCAGGATTCCTGTATGCGTTTCCTCCATAAAGCTTGACATCCACTCCGGCTGTCAGGGTATTCCCTGTGAAAGGATGGAATGCCTGGAAGGCGTTGAATCCCCCCTGGTAATCCGTGCTGTGGAAAAGGAAAGGCTGAGGCTTTCCGCCTTCAGCGTATCCGTCATTGATGTCATGCTTTCCCCAGTTGTAGTAGAAATTCACTGCACCGTTGGTGTTATCGTAACTGTTCTCTACGGACAGCCATGACATCATTCGGAGGATGTCTGCGGTCCCTTCGAACATGGGGCGCTGGACAGTTCCGGGATTCTCGGAATATGCTTTCACGAGATTGACGTCACCGCTTATCCTCCAAGGTGAAGATATCTGATAAGCAGCCTTCAGCATTCCGCTGGTGGAGTTGAATGCGGAGTTTTCCCTGTGGCCTTTTGTGCGGTCATGGTTGAGGTTGGCGGTGAGGGAGAACTTGCCGCTGCTGTACTGGTCGGTGAGATTCGCCCTGAAGGTTCCGTATGACCCTCCCATGAGTTTCGCGGAGAAGCTGTTCCCCGGACGTTCGGGGCGGCGTGTTATGATGTTGATCGCACCTCCCATCGCATTGGATCCGTAAAGGACTGAGGC
>DBWN01000139.1:7675-8251 GCA_002308935.1 Bacteroidales bacterium UBA1237
ACTTCTTCAAGTATGGAAGGGAGAAGGGAGTTCTCATCGGAAACGGCTATCCTCTGCCTGCCGACTACTGAGATCGGTGCAGGGAGAATATCCTTATCAAGGGCTGTACGTGTACCGGTGACGACTGCAGTGGATATAGTGTCTCTGCTTTCTTGAGCATTGCTCTCCAATGATGAGAAAACGACGGCCGGGAAAAGGACGGCTGTCAGTAAAACAAGTTTTTTCTTCATTATTATGTGTTCGTTTATTGACGAATGCAAAATAAATCCATCGGAATTGTTCCGAGTTGTTTCAAAAGGTCAATGAATTTGATTCAAAGGCCCAATTGTTGCAGGGATTGTTTTCGCAGATAATCATTTACGATATTGATTCCATGGACGGTTACCGATATGTCAATTACGGGGGAGTCGTACTCTCCAAGATAACAAGAGAAGATCTCAAGGCTTCATTCAGCGTCAAGGAGCATACCCTGCTGTACGTGCATTCTGGAATAGCTGAGGTTGTGCATGACGGAGAGAAGGAGAGAGTCAGCGAAGGTGAGGGTATATTCCTCATGAAGGACCGTCATATCATAGT
>DBWN01000139.1:8356-20093 GCA_002308935.1 Bacteroidales bacterium UBA1237
TATATGTGAAGATTCCAAACGGACCGGCACTCAAGAGTCTTTTCCTTTCATTGATCCCTTATCTTGAATCTGGAGCAGAGCTTTCCTCAGAGATAGCTTGGACCAAAAGATGGGAAGGCCTGAGGTGTGTACTTGAGTCCGCCCCACAATTATTCCCTTCGATATTCAACTTCGCGCAGCCATGGAAAGTGGATCTTATGGAATTCATGGAAGATAACTGGAGAAACGACCTTTCTCTGGAAGAGATGGCAAAGCACACGGGAAGGAGTCTTTCCTCTTTCAAAAGGGATTTCAAAAAAGTCTGCGAACTGACCCCTGAGCGGTGGGTCATGAAAAGGAGACTTGAAGAAGCCCATGCTTTGTTATCAGAAGATAGCTCAAGACCGGTGTTCGAAGTGATGGTGGATACAGGTTTCAAGGACATGTCCACTTTCTCCAGGGCGTACAAGAGGGAGTACGGGTATCCGCCAAGCAGGACTCCCGGTATGCATGAGAGTCCCGAATAGGAGATGATCTGTTAAGTGGGGAGTTACCTTTCCCTTACTACTCGGACATATTTGTATATGGCCCTGGAATGGTGCACTCCTTCCATAGAGCCGATGTATATGGTTGACGATCCTGTAAGGGCAGCCTTGACTCTTGAATTCCAATCTCCGGGATTCCCGGTGAATCGGGAACCGTCCCTCAGTATTCCGTCCTTGTCGAGAATGAGGTTCATATGGGTGAGTTCCCCTGCTTCCTCCAGCGCGGCCCATTTTCCGGCATGTATTCGCAATATCTTGTTGCCCTGTTCGGCCGGATTCGGTGTAAGATTTTCAACCGAAGGGTAATACCATATGATGGAATTCGTGATTTCTTTAATATTGCTCGTGCTGAATCCGAAGATGTTGTCCTTGCCGATATCGCTATTCCCGTTACCTCCGGAGATGTAGACATAGCGGCATTGAGTGAGGTCCATTTCGGCTTCAATGTAATCGCCTTCACTGAAATTGAGGCCGGAGATCTTATCCTGCCATGTGACGCTGCATTGAGAAATGTTGGTCCAGCCACCCTCCGGCTCAGGATTGGGATTGTAATTGAACCTGAGAATCTCCATGGAGCGGACAGGGGAAGTGTATGAAGTGCCGTCGCTGCAGTTCACTACCAGACGGTAGGAACATCTCTTCCCGACGAAATCATCACCGGTCAGCGTCCTGGTGTAAATGTCTTCACTGAAACTGAGGGCTGACTCCGTGTCCACATTGAGAGGGTGATCAATCCATTCTCCGCCTTCTTCCTTCCATTGGATGATGGCCGAAGTGAATCTTGCGTTCTTTCCGCCAAGATGCATATCAACATGGATGGGGAGACCGTTCTGCTCGTCGTAACCTTTCGGGAAATCCACTATGGCGGTCTCGATATGTGAGGCCAGTTTCAGATCCAGATCATAGGTGTACGACATGCCCGCCACATTCCTTATCTGAGCCTGCATTGTCATATCGACCGGAAGATCTGAGGTCTCAAGTCCGAGTTCAGCGAGGCTCGGAATCGATATTGTCTGGTCCTTCCTGTACTGAAGTCCGGTAGGAGATTCCTGTACTGGAATATCCACTTCACGGTAATTTCCGTTGTGTGCGGTATAACACAGTTTGAGGGAAGCGGCAGTGAATGCTGAAGCGGTGGACGTGAAGTTGAACTTCAGTGTCTGTTTCTCTTCAGGGTAGAAGTTCAGCTCACTGAGACTTATAGTTCCTGAAATGTTGCCCGTCATGTCATCATCCCTGACGCATCTTGACCTGACAACAATATCGTTGGCAGAAGCGCAATGGAGCTTGTCTGAATATATCCATCCCACCTTGTTCTTCTCTGTACTCCATGGACCTGATTCCTGTTTTAAGCTGCCGTAGTATCCCCTGTCGTAATATGTCCTGGTGGTCATACGAGGGTCTTTGGGATCGTAGTTGTTCCCGTCTTTATCTTTCTTCAGATAATCATTCGGGAGATACAGAGACATCAGAAGCCATTCCGTTTGATTGGGGAACCGGTATCCTTCAGGGCAATAAGGATTGTGTCCAAGTGATGTCACTTGAGGATTTATGTCCTTCGTCTTCATACTGAAAGCGTCCACATCGTCATCACGGCTCTGGGTCCTCATTTTAACGTATACACGGTTTGTGGGGGAAGTATGCTCATGATAGGGGAGTTCACCTTCAGAATACTCCCTGATAGACTTGGTGTCCAACCTGTTGAAGTGGAAAGTATAGGAGTTGTCTCCATTGTTTTCTACAGTAAAGTATTTGTCCACTTCGAAGTTGTATGGAGCTTCGGACACGTCCTTCACTTTCCCGTCTTCATCGTAGGTACCGATGTTCCTTAAACATCTGACGCTTTCTCCTTTTGTAGCCTCCTGTTCATTAGCCCATGTATGATAATCCGTATTGGCTTCCCAGTCATGTGTGATAAGGGTGGCTCCGGCTCCTTCCTCTGACCAGCATACAAACCTGTTTGTGCTGGAGACCACATGAGCGCGCCATTGCCCGGGAGCTGGCTGATAAAGTCTTGCACTGGGGGAGATGGATTCTTTTCCGACCCAAAGGCCGATGAGCTGTCTTGAGGATGCCAGATACCATCTGACCTCCTCACGGTCTATTTTGCCGTTACCGTTGTTGTCGCGGTTTCTGGTAAGGCATGACCAAGCCATCCCGCGATAATTTTCTTTCAGTTCCGGAGTGTCGTTGTCAACTGAGAAGTCGGTGATTTCTTCCCAGGAAACAGTGTTGATGTCTCTCCCGGAAGCATTCGTAGTGCTGTATGTGCCCCAAATGTATCCAGTGTTCAGACGTCCGTTCTCTCGTCCTATCTCGTTGTCTGCTCCCGCTCTGCTGGAGCCCAATCCTCCACCCGGCCAATATGTCCATCCGTCCGGGACCTTTTCCTTGTTTTCATCCTTGTGCTCACTACCCCAAAGGGACCTGAGTTCGGGATCATAAATGTTGTATATGGTTTGTATGGATTGCTGGATGATTGAATGGCTTGACATGATCACATCGCTTCCTTTGTCGCGGCTGGAACGGGCGTCAGAAAGGATGTGCATTTCTCTTGGAGAAGCGTTCACGAATTTGCGCCAAAGGTCCGGATCAGCACCTGAACCGGGACTTAAAGGATTCTCCTCGTAATAAAACTCGTCAATGAATGCCGTGACGTTGATTTTGTTGTCGAGGAAGTCGTTGTCTTGTCCGTTTTTCTTTTTCTCGGTCTGGTCAAAAATATATTCGATCAACTGGTTAATGTCCAGCAGTTGATTCTCCTCAAAGATGCCTTTAGAGGGCTTCCAAGATTCATCATAGGAGGAATCCCCGGGATAGGACCGGCGTTTCTCAGAATAAGAATTACCGTCTTTTTCATTGACTGCGAATTTCACCCATCTGTAGTCAAGGCCTTCGGCATTGTAGATATAAGCATCAGGATTGTCCGGATCAGCGGTCTTTGTGGGCTCTCCCTGTCCGAAAGGAGTTTTGACATACCAGGAGAACAGCTCCTTGTCAAGTTTCGGGTTGTAAACGAACGAAATGCTGTGGCTTTCGTAATGGGCGTCAGCGTTTATGATCTTGTCGTTGGTAAGTAGCAGGAACCCTTCCTGACCGGGCTGGCGCTCGTTGTCATTCTCCACTTCAGCATAGATGCTGCCGGTATTGTTGACAACTATCTTATAAGTATAATACGTGCCGCGCAGGGTATTGTAGTCATCCAGATTGGATGTGGATTCACTGGAACCGAAATCCCCAAGATGGACTGAGAAAACAGTGTCTGAAGTGAGGGCTTGACTTGCTGTGACGCTTCCTCCGAATCTTTCCGCAATGTCGGCGATACCCGCAGGAGTCAGAGTCAGAACCATGTCAAACTTCACGTATGTCGAATTATGGTCGGCATAGAGCCAATCACCGTTTTTGACGAAGTGGTCTGCGTAAGTGTCGTCAGTCGGGCCTGAATAGCCGGAGGCCCCAGTATCGGTTTTGCTTTGCTTTTCACGGTCATGATAAACCGATGCGGCCTTTTTCGGCTCTTTCCTGTTCTCAAGGACATAGAATGTGAAGACGTTCCATTCATAACCGTCCACCGTTGTCGTCCCTTCGAAATAAGCCTCCTCAGAATCGAAATACACCGCATCATCAGGCGAGATGCCGTCATTGTAGTCCGGGAAGAGCCAGCAGCGGTCAGGCGTACTGCACACCTGCCAGAAGACGGGATTCACGGCACTGATGTTTTCAGGATTGCAGCGGACCAGGAATCTTACCTTCGCGTCAATTGTCTTGAGGCTTACTTTGTAGTTCTCGTCATAATCGGAGGGGAGAGTGCCCCAGACCATTCCGGCGGTGTTGACATTGTCAAGTTCTCCCATCATCAGGAAGAGGTCCTTGCGGTTTACAACATCCTGTTCCAGTTTTACCTTGGTACTTCGCAGTTCATCAAGGTTTGTTATGCCGTTCAAATACGCTATGTCGTCTTCCCCGTTGAATGAACTTACGGAGTTGGTGACATTCGCTAGAACTATAAGTGTCGCATCTGAGCATGAAACAGTGGAAACCTTGACTGCTCCGACCGAGGGTTCGTTCCCTGTGAAGGACCTGTTCTTTACGAACCAGCCTTCATGGCGGCTGGCATCCAGTTCCTCAAGGCTTGCCATCAGATGCTCATTTGAGAAATACCTCCCATATACTTTGGCGGGAGATCCTGAAGAAGTGTTATTGTTGTCGAAAATGAACACGTACAGGTCATGTACGCGAGTCTCATCCGTCTTGGTGGCTTCGGCTTTGGTGGAGATGTCAAGGCTAGTCATCATGTCGGTTCCGAAACCCAGACGCAAAGTGACCGGAGTCCCGTCAGGGATGGAAGGGAGCATATTGATGTCTTCCTCCATCACCTTGTTGCAAGACAAAGTGACAAGTCCGAACGACAGTGCTGCTATAAGGCGGGTGATCCTTTTCATCATCAATCAAATACTACTTCTTCTGTTTTTTCTGCCCATTCGGCAGTCTCGAAGTTGAAAGAAACGTTGCCCTTGCTGATTTTCGTTACGATGTGCAGGTGGTTGTTTCTCTCGAGTGAAGCTATGTTGACTCCATGGTCATCATGTACCGGAAGATCAGTGAACCGGCTTGGAGCCGCGGCGCTATTGGCGGTGAATTCAACATCCATGAGATAACGGCTGTCCGGCGCTTCCCCTGGGAATACCAGATACCCGAAAGTCACTGAGGATCCGTCTTCGATCACAATGTCATCTCCGGGGGTGCCGTCAAGAATGCCGTAAACGGTTCCTGAAGGAATGTCAGGAAGATAGATGGGAAGGACATATCCTCTGTCAGGATTGATGCCTTTGATGGAGAAATCCAACCCGTCCAGTTCCAGACTTTCACCGGTATTATTCTCGAGTTCCAGACTTACCTTGGCCACGCAGCGTATCATTTCCAAAGACACTTCTCCGTTTCCTTGTTCAGAAACGCTTGCCTGGCCTTCAGCGCTCAGAGGAAGCCTGCCGTTGCGAAGAACCCGGGCGGTACTTCCGGAAACCGGTTTGAACTGCAACGCTTGCAGTTGGGATGCGGAAGTGAGGGATGTGATGTTGGAAACATCTGAACCGCCGCTTGCCATGTCCCAAAGTCCGAGAGTGTTGGCGAAAGCATAGACCATGTATGTGCCTTCATCCAATCCGGTGAAGGTGACGGCCATCTCAGTCGGGGTCGCTCCTTGCTGGAGGATACCGTTCTCTGGGTATTTGCGGACCAGTTCTCCGCGGGAGTCAGCGACAAGGATAATGAGATCGGGAAGACCGTTGTCGAAAGCGATACCTCCCCCGTCTGCCACATTCCCGTCACCGGCTTTGGTACTGACGTCTCCTGTCCGGAAACCTACTGTTATCTTGCCACTTGGAATAGCTGTCCCGGTTTCCTTCTTAGAGCAGGAAACAAAAGCGACTAAAGCAAGAATGGTTATGAACAGCAGTTTTTTCATACAATTGTCAGTCGATGACGAGTCCGGGAGTTTCAGCCTCGACCGTGTCCCATCCAGTCGTTGTGATTTTAACGAGAAGGCCTCCGTCAAGACGCATGGTGACATAATAGGTGTACTTCACACCTGTTTCCCATGAAGTTATAGGGGTGCCGTCCTGCCGTTGGATCCCTTTCAATGAGATTACAGCGGTCTTCTGCACACCTCCTTCGGGAGTGTAAGTGATAAGGAGCGCGGGCATGTTCTCCTCCAGAGATCCGGATCCTACGGCTTGATCCAGCCGTTGGGGTATCATCATATCGAATCCACCGGTATAACGTTCTCCGGGAAGGACCGTTTCCGAAGGAGAGGACTGCATCACAGACGAAGAATTGCGTTCAGTGTTGATCCATGATGTGAGAGGCTCTCCGACATTGTCCAGGGTGACTTTCATATCTCCGCATACCATGAGGTTCTTGAATTCGTATGAATTGATTGTCACAGAATTCTCTGCGGAATTGTTGATGATCACTACACCCACGGCGCTTGTCATATGGGAGAATTCCATTTCCACTATAGCAGTAGGGTTGAGAACATTGCCTTTACGCCTCAAAGCTGCTGCCATCAGGTCGTAATTGTCGCCTTCGGTTATGTCGTATCTGGTGGAGAGGGAAAGATTTCCGCTGATATTCATCCTTGAAGTGCCTTTCCCTGCGGGATAGACCGCCTCGAAATCATACCAGTCACTTGTGCTTACCCAGGACCAGGATCTAGGATTGTCATAAGTCCATCCGGACGATCCTTTTGTCACCGTTTCTCCATCAAACACCATGGATTCGGACTCTGATGTATGGTGTGATCCGTACACCGTGAACGCATCCCCTTCGCTGAAATCCGTTCCTTCTTTTATATCTCCTTTGGTCTCCGCATCATTGTTCAACAGCAGGGATCCGGCCCCGAAGCTGATCTTCTGCTCCGGGGTCGGGTCAGACATCTTGGCGCACCCTGCGATAAGCAAAGTGAGCAAAAATGCTGCTGTTATGCGTATGATGCGGCTATGCATTGCTAGTTGAGCAGGTAGTGGTAACCTTCAACAGTTGTCCAGTCAGTGATTGAACCGGAGAAGACGATGGTGTTGGCATCAATTGTCAGAGTATAGACATAGTGCTTTGCGGCTTCCCATGCTGTGATGAACTCTGCCGTATTGGTGTCATCCTCGGTCTTGTCGAACTGGTTCAGAGGGATGACCTTGTCGGTATAGGTGCTCACATTTCCTGCGGCATCAGTGATCTTGTAGGAGATTTTGAGGATCTTGGCGTCAGCAAGTTCCTGAGGAGCGACTACCAAAGTGTTGAGAAGATAGTCCGTTCCGTCGGTCTTGACATCGGTAGGAAGGGTTACGGATTCTACGCAGCTTTCATTTGTGTAATTGACTGTAGCGGCATCGAATGCCCATTCAACTGCAGGCTTTTTATCGGTGTAACCTGTTACGGCGACGGTACCGGTCCCGTCAATCTCTTCCAAAGCAACCTTAGTGATAGCCAGAGTGGCTGTCTCAAGATTTGATCCTTTCTTTACCTTCAGGTCAACGAGTGATCCGATGTGGCTGAAAACAAGGTTCACGGTCTTGTTGAAATCAGCATTGGCGACATCTACCTGGTCGGCAAGGAGGATATCGTTGTTTTTTCCGTCGAATGTGACTGCTGTTGCAGCGATTTTTCCCTCAGCATCAAAGGTGAGATTGAGATCGGTGGTAGGGGAAGAAACAGCGAAGAAAGTGTACTGGCTGGCATTGGAATCCCAGAAACGGATGTTGTCGTAGGTCCATGAAGACCCGTCAGTGGTTGATACTTTGACATCATTGAAAACGGTGGTGTTAGCCCCATCAACGGTCTTGAAGCCTTCCACGTTGAAAGAGTCGCCGCTCACGAATTCACTGGCACCCTGTGCCCTTGCTTTGGTCAGATTCTCAGCCCAGGTGCTGAATCCGATCTCTTGCTCGCTCACGGACTTCACATTGTAGGTCTTGGAGCATGCTACAGCCGCTATGGCGGCTACAGCGAAAAACATGATTTTCCTCATACGCTTAAAATGTTAATGATTATTGTGAATAATTGATTTCTAATATGTTATTGTTGCACTTCCGTTTTCTTCCTCCCAATCACCTATAAGCGGATTGAAACCTCCTCCGCCATCAACAGGCGGATCGGTATCCTCCGGAGGGAAATCGTTCACATCGACTTCCAGAAGGATCACTCCACCGGTAGGTAAGGAGCGTAACTGTTCCGTCACATCAATGCGGATATTCTTGTATTTGCCTGTACTGAAGTTGACATTCAGCACGAACCAGTGCTTTCCTTTGGGGGCTGAGGCGACGCTCTTCGCATCGTAAGGGTCACATCCGGGAATGCCGAACGAAAGCATCCGGACTCCCATCATGTCAGGGTTCGATTTGTTGTCCATGCGGACTTCAGCAGGAACGCTCACTACTTGTGTGGCAGTCATGCCGGTTTGCATGTCCACACTCTCCGCAACTCCAGTGAGGGCTGCTCCGCCCTTGCTGCCGATCACGCGTCCGTGGTTGTTGAGGAACTTGATCCTGAACAGCCAAATGAAACTTCTTGGAGGCAAGTCTTCGTGTAACCTTACTACATACTTCCCGTCTGAGTAATCGTATTCGCTTGTGTCGTCGGTAATGCTATAAGACGGGTCCGGGAATGCATATAGTTCATCCGGCATGTATGCCACTTGCTCGTTGATTTCTTCCGCTTCAACTTTTGTCGCCAATGCTTTTTGAGTTGTGGTCAGCACAAGTGAAGAGGTCTTGAGTCCTGAAGAAATTATCCTGGTATATGCATTGACGTGTGACAGCTCGTCATCGGAACGGAAGAGGGTGACTTCTGAACCGATGTTGTGGAAAAGGAGGTCATGTATTCCGACGAATACATCGGTCTCACCTTCGTGTCCGTTGAAACTATAGGCACTGTGGGATTTCGGGAGGCCGGTGTCATTCAATGTGAATACATGCATACGGAATGCCTTGAGCGGCGGATATCCCACTGGTCCGAATGCCTCAGTGTCCCATTCATAATCCCACAATCGCTTCCAATCAGGCTGCCAGAGATCGTCCTCGGAAACAGGAGTTGCCACATCGATCTTCATCTTCACGGCTCTTCTCAGGTGGAGCGGGGGCTCGATAGTGCACCCGCCCAGGATGAGCAGTGAAACAAGCAACGATATGAAGTGCAGCGGCCTCATCTTTTCCTGCGGTTCAGGATGTCGTATCCTATTGAGAAGTATATGCGTGTGGGACCGAACCACAGCAGACGGTGATTCCTTTCCACGAAATCCTCGATTCTTCCGTTGTAATCGTAGTAATACCACCCTGTCGCATCAAAGCCATAAACGTACGGGTCGTATTTTGACCAGAATACACCTAATGCAAGTCCTGTATCGAAGAAGAAGCGGCTTTTCCTGATCATCTTCTTGTATCCGAATCCCAGGGATGCTCCTACTCCTTCACCTTGCCATCCCTTGTCGTTGTAACCGATTCCGTATCTGGCGATGTTCATGTTGCCGAGAAGGTATGTGCCAGTGAAATGATCCTCCGTTTTAGGCTTGAAGTATCTGCGAGTCCAGAGGGTTATGTTGTTTATCTGCAGGAAGTCATGCCTGTCCCAATGCTGCCACATCGGCCATTCGACATCGGCACCGTAGGTCATACGTCCCTTGAGAGGGTAGTACTCAAGAGAAAAACTCGGAATGGACGTGATTCCATAGTTCGGCAGATATGTTATATCGTAAAGTAAGTTCGTGCTTATCCCCAACAAAGGGATCCGTCTGATTTCGGGGATTACGACAGGCGGCAGCGGGACATTGTTTTCCGGGGCTGTCTCAGGCTCCGGTTCTACAATTTCAGGTGCTTCTTCAGCATTGTCGACTATCAGTGTGTCAGGTTCTTCGGGGACTTCCTCTTCCTTCGGCTCCTGGATGACGGTGATTCTGGTCTCGCCAAGACGAAGCCGGTTATAGTGGTTCCGAAGAATATAGGAATACAGATTCCCTGTTTCTGGAGAACTGCCCAATCTGTTTGACAATCTCCATTTACGTGTCTCAACTGAGACGCTCTGATCGTCAAGAATCTTCAGTATCCGTTCGCGGGCAGTATCTGACAGTAGTGAATCTGAAGCGATTCTTTCTCTGAGCATCGACCACGCTTCTCCTTCAGCTCTGCTGGTTATCTTGCTTTCAGGAATTGACGGGAAACGAGTCCGGAAGAGTTGCTCCAGTTCATACGCACGTTTCTTGGAAAGTTCAATGTTATATCGGGTATTGCCGTCAGGTGAAGAAAAGGCGGAAATGTCAATTGATTGAATGTTTTCTTGTCCGAGATTGTCAATGAGGTTCGCCAGAGAGTCTATAGCGGAGCTGTTGCCCATATAACCGGTTTCGACAGAAGATTTGTCGAATCTGAAATAAACTGGAGGAATGCACTTCGATGCTACTGTGGTATCGGGGGGTACTACAGAAAACAAAAGGCCAAGAATAAAACCAGTTAAGAGCATTTGCAATAAGTTCGTATTCTTTCCAAGAATGCGCAAATTTAGTGTTTTTACATAGTAAAAAAAGAGTTTTCAGCTATTTTTTTTTGATTCAAGTGTGCAATAAACTTGATTATATGGGTAAAAAGGGACAAAAGTGACTGTTGGTTCCAGCCTAAATACAAAAATCAAGTCTCTGTGGATTTGATAAGACAATCATAGTTTTTGCCCCCAGGATAAAACAATCAACATTGTGAAGAGTCGAAACTGTCAAAGATTCAGATCATTTTTTTGGCAAGAAGTGATGGCTGGGCAATCATAAAGGGATTTGTCAGTTCATCAGAGAGAATTGTGCTCGGTTTGTAAAGCTGAAAGACACTTATGGATAAGATAAAGGGACAACCTCCGAAGAAGTTGTCCCCTTGTGCGGGGTCGTTAACTTATATCGAACTATTTTAGAGGATGTTGATACCGTATATCTGTTAGGTATTCATCTATATACAGCTAATCTCCAGGCTTCAACACGATGCGGATAATCAATGAAATGATATAGACAATGAGGCCGCAGGCAAACGGGATTAAACTACGTTCAACACCTAACCATATTGCACTAAGTGAGGCGTCACCCGTAACCTGCATGAGATCACTGGTTCGAATCAGACCGACAGGTATCCATAATAGGCCCAGACCAAGGGCCAGGAGGCCTATCCCTTTCACCCAATAAGTAACAGAGCAATCAGAATGTTTCCTGATAAAGCAGATAATCAGGGAAACGATATAGACAATTATGCTATAGGCAAATGGAATCAACCAGCATTTCAGCCCCCGCCAGACAAGGTTGGGAGAACTAATATCATCTTCGTCCTGCATGAGGTTACTATGAATAATCAGACCTATCGCCATCCAAAGGAAACCTAGTGCAAGAGTGAGAAGGCCGATTTCCTTTACTCTGCGGGGAGCTTTCCAGGCGGCCAGGAGCAAAGCAATTAGAAAAACGGTTACTATAGACATGGGGACATACCCACCAAGTAGGAATAGATTGTATTCAGGTATCGGCATATCAAGAAGGATATTGGTCGTGACTACTAATGTATGCATTTTTTCACTGAATTACAAAATACCTTTAAATCCAAGCGTTCCAAGCAAATAATTAAGACACCAGTATTTAGCCACCCATACGACCTGTAGAGGTTTTTGGCTCTTTTCTGTAAGCGTCTCCAGAGTTACGTCTT
>DBWN01000259.1 GCA_002308935.1 Bacteroidales bacterium UBA1237
TATTTTGTGGTGGAATGGGTGACGATGTCGCATCCCCACTCGAAGGGACGGCAGTTGATGGGGGTTGCGAATGTGTTGTCCACAATCAGGGGGACACCATGTTTATGGGCTATCTTTGCGAACCTTTCGATGTCGAAGACATTTCCTCCAGGATTGGATATCGTCTCTCCGAAGAAGCATTTGGTGTTGGGCCTGAAAGCGGCTTCAATCTCTTCATCGGAAGCGTCCGGATCAACGAAGGTGCACTCGATTCCAAGTTTCTTCATTGTAGTACCGAAAAGGTTGAAAGTGCCTCCGTAGATGTTCACTGATGTGATGAAGTGGCTTCCGGCTTCGCAGATATTGAATACGGCATAGAAGTTTGCCGCCTGTCCGGAAGAGGTCAGCACACACCCTACTCCGCCTTCAAGGGCGTTGATCTTTACCGCTACGCAGTCGTTGGTCGGGTTCGCCAGCCTGGTGTAGAAATATCCGTCGGCTTTCAGGTCGAATAGATCGGCCATTTCCTCAGTCGAGGAATATTTGAATGTCGTGCTCTGATAGATAGGGAGAACTCGGGGTTCTCCGTTCTTTGGTGACCATCCTCCCTGAACGCAGAGGGTATCCAGATTCTTTTTCATGTGCTTTTGTTTTTTCGTTGGATGGCAAAGATAACTTATCCCCGCTCCAAAACCAATTGTTTCAGGGCGGGGACAGGCGTTTTTGCTGTTTTAGCCGGAGTTTTTTCTTTACCTGACCTTCATTGAGGAGACTTTCCCGTCTTTCCACTCCAAGTCTACGGTCTTCCCTCCACGGGCTCTGATTCCTTTGACGTAACCGTCTTTCCATTTGGAAGGCATAGCCGGCAGGGGGTGAAGAGTCCCGTCCTCATCGGATTGGAGGATCATTTCGAGGATGCCGGAGCATCCACCGAAGTTCCCGTCGATCTGAAAGGGGGAGTGCGCGTCCAGAAGGTTGGGGTATGTTCCTCCTCCCCTTACGGCGTCAGGGCCTGTATACCTGTCGGGGCTTACATACCTGAGCAGCCTTCTCAGCATGGAATAGGCTTTCTCTCCGTCGCCGAGGCGGGCAAGCAGATTGACTCTCCAACCGGCACTCCATCCTGTGGTGTTGAGTCCTTTTATTTCGAGAGTCCGAGCAGCTGCTTTGGAGAGCTCCGGTTCACTTTGTGGAGTGACCTGGTGCCCCGGATAAACGCCGATCAGATGGGACTGGTGACGGTGTGTGGGTTCCGCATCCTGCCAATCGTGGTACCATTCCTGGAGATTGCCGTTCTTTCCGATCTTGTACGGACGCATTTTTGAAAGTACTTCCTTGGCTTCACGGACGAATTCATCGTCCCCTCCTACCACTTCGGCCGCTTTCATGGCGTCGGAGATGCACTCCCTTGAAATCGCCAGATCCGCTGTGGCGCCATAAAGAGTGGCTCCACGGAAACCATCATCCGTTATGTAGATGTTCTCGGGAGAAGTTGAGGGCGAAGTCAGCAGTTCTCCGTTTTTCTCAATGAGCCAGTTCATACAGAACTCTGCTGCTCCCTTCAGGATGGGATATACACCTTTGAGTTCGTCCACGTTGTTGGAGAAAAGATACTTTTCCCAGATATGGGTCGACAGCCATGCTCCGCCCATGGTCCAGCATGCCCAGGAGGGGTCTCCGGTCTCCAGCCCGACGGGGGTGCTCATCGCCCAGATGTCAGAATTATGTCCTGCGTTCCAGCCCTTGTCGATACCGTAAAACTTCTTTGCGGAATCTTTTCCGGTACGGCTCAATTCACTGATGAATGATATCAGCACGTCATGCATCTCGGGCAAAGCCGCGACTTCTGCAGGCCAGTAGTTCTCCTCAAGATTGATGTTGATTGTGTAGTTGCTGCTCCATGGCGGATCCATGCTTTCGTTCCACAACCCTTGGAGATTGGCGGGCACGCCGTTGGTCCTTGAGCTTGAGATGAGCAGGTACCTTCCCCATTGGCAATAAAGTGCCTCCAGTTCGGGATTGTCTTCACCGAGGTCAGTGTATCTTCGCAGCTGCACATCAGTAGGGAGAACCTTGATGCTGTCAGCCGTCTTGCCAAGGTAGATGTCCATCCTGTCGAAGAAGCTCTTGTAGTCCTTGATATGATCGGCAAGCATCGACGAGCAGCTCTTTGATGAAACTTTCCGGATGTTCTCGCGGACAAGGTCCTTGTAGGGTTTCCCTTCTTTGACGGGATCCTTTGAAGGACCGTTGAAGGATGTGGAATTGCATATGAGCAGTGTCGCTTTCTTACAGTTCTCCAAAGTCAGGTTCCCTTCTTTTGCGGAAACGTCCCCGTCATGTTCCGATACTTTCAGAACCGTCATGAAATGGATGCCTCTGGACGGGTCGAAGATGAGTTGCCCTTCACCTGATTTGTAATAACCGGGGTAGGAATGGTAAGCCGCATAGCCTTCAGACTCGATGGTGTCTCCCGAAGAGTGTACCTCATGTGGAAGGGGAGTGTCGAGAAGAATTTCCGCACTGAAAGGGGAGGCGCTTTCTATCCTTATCACAATAACTGAGTCCGGCGCGGATGCGAAATACTCCGTCTTGAAAGATGATCCGTCCCGAAGGTATTGCACCTTGGCGGTGGCATTCGAGATGTCAAGTGTCCTGGAGTAGTTCTCTATCTTGCTGTTGCCCGAGTATTTTATCCTAAGGGTGCCGAGTGGCTGGTAGGATTCACTGTAATGCCCCTGCACTTTCTTGTTCAGGGCCTCAGCGGCGGGATAATCCTCGCGGTCCAGAGCTTCACGGATAAGAGGAATCGTTGCGGCTGCTTCATCCCCGATACCTTCCATATCGTAGTGCAGGGCGCCTTTATCAGGCTCTCCGGTCCAGAGGGTGATGTCGTTAAGGGATATGCGGTCCTCTGAAGTCCCTCCATAAATCGTGGAACCAAGATGCCCGTTGCCAATGACAAGCGCTTCTTCGAAGAATTCGGCAGGGGAATCGAACTTCAGAGTAAGGTCGCTCCGGTTGGCCCTGTTTCCGCATGATAATGCGCAAATCGCCGCAACGCATAAGGCTACGGTATTCAGCGGGTGAGACAGCATGACAGATAATCTTCTCATTGTCAAGATGGTTTAAAACAATCACTTGGCACCGGGAGGGCACCAAGTGATAAAGTTACAGGGTCTTGGAAGGAATTATGCTTCCTTGTTGTCCTTTGCTTTGACTTTGTCAGCAAGCTCGGACACCCTTTCCTTGGCTTCTCCGTAGACCTCCTTAGCCTTGTCGGCTACTTTGGGAGCATTCTCCTTGACGAACTCCTTGGCCTCGCCATAGACTTCTTTTGCCTTCTCGGTCGCCTTGGGCATTTTTTCCTTCAGCATTTCTTTAGCATCCTTGGCGGACTCTACTACTTCGTCCTTGACGTCATTGATGGCTTTTTCGAGTTTGTCGCCGGCCTTGCCAAGTTCATACTGTACTTTCTCTCCGAAAGACACTTTGCCGTCACCATTGAGATCCCTAGGATCTTTTGCGTTTTCCTGGTCCATTTTTCAGTGTTTTTATGTTATAGATATGGTTATCAATGTCATTGCGAAATTACCCTTTTCCGCACAAAAATGCAATATTATCTTCTGCGTTGTTTTCCTTGGCTTCGCATTTGGGCGTCATCCTGTGCGGCAAGAGCTTCTGCCGAAGGGATGAAAACGGGGATGGACATGGCGGACTTGTATGCTCCCGAGCATGCCAGGACAGCGTAATTTGTACCGGGTCTTCCACGGTACTCCCTTGAAGGGCCTTTCTGGACAAGTTCAGCCCACCAATAGCGTCCGCTTATACGGGACAGGCGGTACACGGCGTATTCCTTTGCGAAAGAAGTGCGGTCCCATTTCAACGTGAGACCGTCAACCGAGACTTCGGGCGTTCCGATGGGAACAGGGGACTCTGCAAGAGAGGGTACAAGAACATCTGACTGGTAAAGGGAGTCTCTCAGCCATTGTTTCACATCATCCCGGAGGATGCTTTTGGTAGAGAACCATGCGTGGCCCATGACCCATGGTGCTTCACGGCATTCTGAGACCTGCATGTAGTACTCGTCCAATTTCTCGAATCCGCTTTCCCCGTACCTGTAGGCGGCCAGGCCGGTCAGCATGGGAACGTCTTTCATTATGTCCTTCCAACTTTCCAGTACAGTCGGGAAGTCCGCTATCGAATGTCCATGCTGCCAATATATCTGGGGAACAAGATAGTCGATGCTGCCTTCCTCGATCCAGAACCTTGGATCGGCATACAGCCTTACAGTATTTACCAGCCTTCCTCCTGGAGACACCCCGAAAACGGCTCCGGCTTTTGCAGAATGTGTCGCTTCGCTCAGGGCTTTCACACATTGGTTTATGTTGGAGTATCGCCATTGGTCAAGTGTCATCCCCTTGCCGGTTTTATTGAACTGGGCTTCATCGTCCCATGTCCCCTGGTCAGTCTGCAGACCGTCCGGATAGAAATAGTCGTCTATGTGTATTCCGTCCAGATCGTATCTGGAAAGAAGCTCCGTGGCGATATTCCCAAGGTGAGTTCTGACTTCGGGGAGAGAAGGGTCCAGAAAGAGGTTGTTCTTGTATTTCTGGATCCATTTGGGATGAGCTTTCACCACGTGTTTGGAAGAACGTTCGAAAGAGGAGGCTCCGCACCGCAAAGGGTTCAGCCATGCATGTATCTGGAGACCCTGCTTTCTGCATTCGTCAATTGCTATGGAAAGCGGATCGTATCCGGGGTCTTTCCCTTGAGTGCCGGTCAGGACATGGCTCCACGGCAGGATGTCGGACGGCCAGAGAGCGTCCATGTTGGAGACGACTTGGAAGTATACGGTGTTGCATCCGGTCTCACCTATGTCGCGGATAAGTGAGCGTAGTTTGGTCTGCTGAACGTCAGGGGCGTCATCCTTGTCAGGCCAATCGATACCGTTCACGGTGGCGAGCCATACCGCTCTCACCTCATGTTCGACGAATATGCTGTCGGCATCGGGATTGTATCTGAGCAATGCGTCAGAGTCAACGATTTTTGGGGAGCACGATGCCAGAAAGGCAATGGCAGCAAGGATGGGGAATAATCTCGTTTTCATCGTCCGTTCGGGAGAGGAAATTATTTGAGGGCCTTTATTTTCCGGAAGAGTTCCTGCTCATCTCCCGGGGAGTATCCCACATGGGAGTAGACCAGTTTGCCGTTCTTGTCATAGAGGAACACGTGCGGCATCGACACCACGTTCATCGCCCTGGTGTACTCCTTGTTCGTGTCGAAGGCGAAAAGGAAGTTGTCCCATCCTCTTCCCCTCGCCATGGCCTTGGCTTTCGCCAGGGAGCGGGTGTCGTCGGTGTTGACGGCATAGAAGCGGAAAGGCGCTTCCTCCTGCCAATCCTCGTACATCTCGGTGATGGCGTCCATCTCCTCAATGCAGTACTTGCAGGTGACGAACCAGAAGGACACCACGTAGGGCGTTTTCCCGTCTGCCCACTGCCCGGCGGTGGTGGTTTCCCCGGAGAGGGTCGTCATCTTCACGCTTTCGGGGTTTTGCGCCGAAAGGGTATAGCACATTATCATTGAGAGGGCCAACGCGGCCAGAATACTAATCTTTTTCATAACGGTATCCTTTTTCTTCACCTGCTTTGCACTGTTCGGCGTTCACCGCCGTCCTCTTTCCGGAATCCTGCTGCACAACGTATGCCACTATCCGGTATTTGCCGTCCTCCTTTTCCACCTCAAAGGAGAACTCCTTGGTGGTCTCCTTACCGGAGCCGAGATGCCCGACGCTTTCCCCGAAGATGTCATTTCCGATGAGGAAGCCTTTCAGCACGGAGTTGTTGACGTAATTGTCCCCCGCTCCCATCTGGCTTGCCAGTATTCCGTCTTCGACGATTATTGCGCAAACGGAGTAGTCGCCCTCCGTGGAGGCGGTGATGCTTACGCTTCCCGTAAGGTTTTTCCCGTCCAGAGTGGACTGTACTGCTATCCCGCAGAGGGCTTCGCCACTCTTGGAGTCCACGAAACGGGTCATTCTCTCTGAAGAATGCTCCGTAAACTTGGTGGAGTGGTCAAGATCGAAGACCATGGACGGCCATGCCGACACCTTGAATTCCTTTACAATGTCGTCAGCGGCCTTTATTGACATTTCGTCATTCTGATGGACGCAGATTTCCACGATCCTGCCCGGCCTTTCCTCTTTGGCTTCATGCAGAGCCTCTCCCATCATCGGGCAGTACTGGCACCAGGATGCCGTGAACTCAAGGGCGAGACTCCTTTGGAAGAACCTTGTCCCCGAATCCATGCT
>DBWN01000084.1 GCA_002308935.1 Bacteroidales bacterium UBA1237
TCCCGTCCCCTTGCAGCCATCCTTTCGCTCAACACTATCGCCAACACCATCGGCGCTGCAGGCGTAGGACAGCAGGCAAACATCCTTTTCGGTTCACATTGGTTCGGTCTTGTAAGTGCGCTTACGACCATCCTCATCCTGGTTTTCGCGGAGATCATCCCCAAGACCATAGGCACGAACTACTGGAAGAGGCTGATGGGATTCGCGGCGAAGACGATAAGGCTCCTTATTTTCTGCCTCTACCCGATCGTGGTCTGTGTGGAGTGGATCCAGAAGATAGTATCCACCGAAGACGCTGACGCCACCGTCTCCAAGGAAGAGGTCGGAGCGCTCGCTGATGTAGCGGAAGAGTCCGGTGAACTTGATGAGGACGAGAATGAGGTCATCCAGAACATAATAAGCCTGGATGAGATGACAGTGACCGATGTGATGACCCCGAGGGTCGTCGCCGCCACTGCTCCAGAGTCAATGACCCTCAGGAAGTTCTACAAGGATCCAAGGTATCTCCACCATAGCCGTATCCCGGTATGGCAGGACAATGACGACTACATCACGGGTTACATCCTCCGCCTTGAAGCCCTCCAGCTCCTTGCCGAGGACAAGTTCGACATCCGCCTGGGTGACATAAGGCGCGATATCGCATCCTTCCCTGAAGATACTCCTCTTGACAAGGTGTGGGATGAGATGCTCACCAAGGACGAGCAGATAAGCATCGTAATTGATGACTACGGTTCATTCCAAGGCATAGTAACCCTTGAAGACGTCATTGAGACCATCCTCGGTGACGAGATCGTCGACGAAAGGGACGAGGTCCGTGACATGCAGCAGCTGGCTATCGACAAGTGGAAAAAGCGCCTTGGCCAGAGGGCAAAGAAGCCCGCTGCAGTCCCTGAGCCGGTCCCCGCTGATCAGGATTGACACTTGCTCCTTTTTTATGGATTCGCATTGATGGCCGGACTCTCCGGTCATTATTTGTCTTGTGCTGATGCCTTCAGAATACCAACAAATGGCGATTGCCGTTTTTTCTTTATGTGCGTTCCTTTGCAGAAGGGAAATAAACATAAAGCAATACTAAATGAAAAGAATTCTTATCATCGTGGCCGCTATCGCCATCAGCCTTTCAGCAAGCGCTAAAGTAGTTGAAAAGACTTTCACAGTCCGTGGACACTGCGGAATGTGCAAGAGCAACATCGAGAAGGTGTCAAAGGGATTCGAGGGGGTGCAGTCAGTTGAATATGACCTTCAGGGACAGACTCTCAAACTTGTCTTCGACAAGAAGAAAGTCAATGTCAAGGATGTCCAGAAGGCAATTGCGGAGATCGGATATGATGCCGGAAAAGTAAAGGCGAGCGACGAGGCCTACGACAAACTTCCCGGATGCTGCCGTTACCGTGAGATAGAAGGTGTCAGCGACCACCACATGGACGGCAGCGGACATGATCACCATCATGCCGAGTAGTCCAGTCAATGTTTAGTGTATCGGTGTGCTGAAAACGGGGCCGGGGGATGATACTTCCGGTCCTTCTTTTTTCTAGAACTTGAACTCCATTCCGAGGTTCACCACGAAGCAGTTCGGGGACTTCTGCCTTTCTCCGTCAACTTCGATGTAGCGGTGCGTCATTCTCCAGAAAGTGTCGACACGGAAGAGCCTCAGGATGTTGGAGATTCCCACTCCCATCTCTACGTAAGGCTTTTCAAGCGAGGACATCCCTTTGGGGAAGAGCATCGCCGCTTTCTCGGAATGGGGATTGCCCACTATCCCGTTGTTCCTGTCGGAAAGTGTGCCGTATGCGGCTTTGAAAGTGGCCACTTCACGGAGATTCAAACGCCTCAACAGAGGCACTTTCCCGAGGAAGAACCCTCCGAAATTGTGCTCCACCGTGAAGGTCGCCCATGTGTCTGAAGCGAACTCGTAGAACTCCATGCACGCGAAAGCGCCCTTGTCCAGGAAGTATGTGCCGTTGCCTTCATGGAGTTTCAGGAAAGGATAGGGGACAGTCCCGTAGATCTTCCCTGCATTGAAGTGGATCAGCGAATAACCGGCCGGCGGCATGGCAAGTCGCCAATCAAGAGTGAATTCCCCCCTCAGGAAACTGTAGTCGTTGTGGGCTATACCTTTAGGGGAAGCCATAATGTCGAACGAGATATACGGGTATTTCGTATGTACATATGACTTTTCGAAGACTCCTCTTGTCACGGTCTCTTCCCATGAGAATCTCGCCCTGTATCTGAATATCGTGGCCGCAACGCTCTTGACCGGTTCCCCGTCAGGTTTCATCATCGGGACGTAATCGTTCGAGTAAACCCTTCTGGCTTCTATTCCCAAGGTGTTGTTGAACCCGGGACTCCATTCATGGTCATATACCAGGCTGAACTCCATAACGGGACTTCTTCTCTGTCCTCCACCTTTGGCAAGCATCGAGGACATGATGTTGCTTTCGCTGAAAGCGTTCGAACTCCGCCCCAATTGGACGAGATCCCTTTTGACGTTGATGGTGAGCTTCCTCCAGGGTTGGGTGTTGAACATGTACTCGAACTTGGCTCCTCCCTTGACACCCTTGTCCTTGAATCCGTACGCGACATATCCTCCGATCCTGAATTTACGGCTCATTTCTTTGGAAGTACGCATTCCGAAATACAGCCTCGGACCTTCGATTTCATTGAAACTGAAGATGTTCGCTACTGGACCGTATCCGAACTTCCCGATGTCGTAGTATCCGCCGACAAGTGTCGCGGCAAGGGAGTAGATGTCCCTGTAAATGGGTACGTTCTTGATGGAATCCACCATGTGGTAGATGTTCTGCTCCCTGTGTGAAAGCTGATACGGCCTTGCCCCCTGCCAGTAATCTTCACTCTTCCCCCCGGCGTCCTTCTTCACCATGACGTTGTTCCCGGCATCAGCGATCTCTTTCCTCATGACCTTTGTGAAGACGGGGTTGGAGTAGTGCATCTGGCGGTTGCCGATGATGGTGATTATCGTAGTCGAGTCGCTCAGGATGGGGGAGAAGTCCACGTACATCCTGTCGTCTCCCCAGAACCATGTCGAATCGCCCACGAACTGGTGTTCCTGGTCCACCACAAGGTCCCTTATCCAGTTCACGTTGGAACCCTTCGTGAGCTTGACGTGGATCTCTCTCAGGGCGAAGTCGGTGGAATCTATGCTCATCTCTCCGTCCCAGACCGGTGAAGACACCATCTTCTTGGGATGGAACCTTATCTTCCAGGTCTTCCTGCCGTCTATGTTGAGCGAATCGATCAGATAGTAATTGTAGTACAGTTCACCGTTGGAAGATATCGGGGAAGGTATTTCGACATTGAAGGCGTTTATGAAGTTCCGGTAGAAGTTGGTCTTCAGGTGCAGGCTTCCGGTGAACTGCGAAAGGAAGTTCTCGTCGTTGATTCCGGAGATACGGCTGGCCTCTATCACCTCCTTGTCAATGACCGGATCATTGCTGTGGTAGCGCTTCGCCACAGTCTCTGAAATCATTATCGGAAGGAACGCCTGCCCGGACACCACGGAAGTGTCCATATAGTCGAACACGAATCCGAAGTTCTTTCTTATCAGACGGTTGCGGAGATTCTCGTCGGCATTGGTGAGGTCGATCTCCATCTTGTTGTATACGTCACACTGCCAAGCTTCCTTCCTTTCCGGGTCGTTGATTTTCCGGCGCTCGTCGATTTGGGAGAGGATCCACCTCATGTACCTGTTGTCAGGCTTTACAAGCGCGGCTTCAAGATGGTTGGTCGACAGTTCGAGGGTGAAGTTCACTTCCTGGAAAGCATGGACCTTTACGATCTTTTCCTGGGGATCGTATCCAAGTATCTCAGCCCTCAGGACGGTCATTGAGGTGTCCCTGGTCTCAAGAGTGTACCGGCCGTCCATGTCGGTGGAAACGCCTGTGGTCGTTCCTTTGAAGAACACTGCGGCAAAGGGTATACCTTCCCCTGAAGAGTCCGTGACTCTTCCCCTGACCCTCGTAGACTGCGAGAATGATACGAGAGGCTGCATCATGGCCAGAACGGTGGCCACGATGAAGGAAATGTATCTGCCCTTGGATTTCGCCATTGTTGAACAGTTTTTCCCTGTTAAGCGTCCTTGAAAGGATCTGACATTCGCATAAGGACCTTGAAGTTCCCCGAACCCGCCCTCATCCGATGGGTCGGCACATGGTAGTGCCATTGGACTTGCTCCAAGATGCTTTCCGCCTGAGGCGGTATGAAACGTGCGCTTGTGCCCGATGCTGGCAGTGCCTTGTGAAGGATACCCGTGCCAGTTGGGTACATTGTCCCGGAAATTTTTACATCCCTTCCGGGAGGGATGGTGCCGCCACCCAGGGGACTACACGCTTCTTAGGTCCTTCTATTCTTCAACAAGGTCGATAGTCCAGTTGAGACCCTGGATCTTCGTGTCCAGAGACCTGAGTTCAGATGACAGGACATCAGTTTCACGGTTGAGACTTCCGAGATCCATGGTCCTGACGAACTTGATTTCGCTTCTGGAGTACCTGTTCGACCCTTCTGAGAGACTTGATGCTATATCCCTCAAGGTCTTTACTTTGAGTGTAAGGGCGTCCCTTTTGGCTATAAGAGAAGTGAGGTTTTCACCATCGGGGCCCTTGGCCAGGAAATTGGTCCTGTTGATTGCATATACCAGGCGGGAGAATCTCTCCAGACAGGAGTCCAGTTCTGCACGAAGTACCTTGGGGTCTTCAGCGGGAGTGTCGCCCTCCTGAACCCATGCGCAGTCCTTGAGCCTGGATTTGAGCTGCTGGATCCTCTTCTGCAGGTCCGCCCTTTGGCTGAGCGCTTCTGAAAGTTTCATACGAATATGGAATTAATGTGTTTTCCGCTTTGCGGAAAGCAATAGACAAAAATAATTGTTTTTGGCGGTTTATGTCTATATTTGAGCATATGAAAGATCATTTTTAGGTGCAAGAAGTCAAAGAATGCCATTCGGTCCGGAAGTTTGTTCCGTCCACGAAGAAGCCTGAAGACGTTTGCTGACTTCTCGATGATCGACTTTTATGGAAAGATTCTGACATGGACAAACAATTGCTCGGACAATCACTTTTCAGGATCATCCTCGGACTTTTCGTCATCGGGATCCTGCTTTTCCTTCCTGCAGGCACTTTCAGATATTGGCAGGGATGGCTGCTTATCTGTATCCTTTTCGTCCCTATGACGGTCGCCGGATTATTGCTGTTTGTGAAGAATCCTGAACTTCTCCGCAAGAGGATAAACGCCAAGGAGAAGGAGGCGGAGCAGAAGACTGTCGTATCCATAAGCGGATTCCTGTTCATCGCCGCTTTCATAGTTGCGGGACTCGCCAGACGTTTCGGGTGGCTCATGCTGCCTGATTGGGCGGTCTGGGTGTCAGCGGCAGTGTTCCTGGCTTCCTATATTATGTATGCTGAAGTCCTGCGTGAGAACACCTATCTCTCAAGGATTATCGAAGTCCAGGAAGGACAGAAAGTCATCGATACGGGCCTTTACGGCATAGTCCGTCACCCGATGTATTCGGCTACGACGATTCTCTTCCTCGCCATGCCTCTTGTGCTGGGATCCCCCTTGTCTTTTCTCATAATGCTGGGTTACATCCCTGTCATCGTGAAGCGTATCCGGAACGAAGAAGCCGTGCTGGAGGAAGGATTGGAAGGATACCGGGAATACAAGCAGCGTGTGAAATACAGACTCATTCCATTTGTATGGTAATACAGCTTGGATGTAAAAAGCAGCAGGCCGGATGACTTGAAGTCACTCGGCCTGTCGCTGTAAATGAAATGCTTGTCTAGGGTTTCTTCCTGATTCCCAACACTGCCCATCTTATGAAGGGGATGCGTCTAAGAACTTCATACAGAAGAGGGGAGAGGGCGAACACCGCTATGGCCAGAATGATATACATCGACCATGGCGGCAGTTGGGTGTGCAATTTCAGCATGCTGCCGATGCTGGCGACGACAAGATAATGCACTATGTAAAGGCCGAAGCTGGAACGGGTCATGTATCCGGCAAAGGCGTCAGTCCTGTCGAACTTCGCGTTGAACCATCCCATCATCCCCAGGCACATAAGCCAGCAGTAGATGCAAGTGAGGGGACTGCCGAGATACTGTGGGGAAGTGTTGTCCTGTCCGAAGGTGGTCGCTATCAATATGCAGCCTGAGACAACGGCGCATGCCATAAAGGGTATCCAAGCGTTTTTGACTTTCGTCTGGACTTCTTCGTGCGAGAACACGAAATACCCCAAAAGGAAGGGGATGAGATAGTAAACCGGCTTGTAGAGATTCAGAAGTCCGTCGAGACCGTCAGTTTTCGGATTCGGGATCATTGTCTTCTCTCCAATCCAAAGCAGTATAACGAAAAGGATGACAGGTATGATTCCCGCCTTGCCGCACCAGTTCCAGAACCTGTCATTCCTGTCCAGTGCACGGACCAGAAGCAGCACGATGCACAGCAGCCACAGCACCTGGACGAACCAGAGCGGTCCGATGCCGCTGAAAGCCATTACAAGATACTTTGCAGGCAAGGGCAGTCCATCGAAAACTCCTTGCCTTGCGGCAACGACGGTGTTGAAGTATCCTGTCATCCAGTGGAATACCAGCAGGCCGA
>DBWN01000093.1:0-8811 GCA_002308935.1 Bacteroidales bacterium UBA1237
GGGGAAGAATGCATCATAGAAGAAAAGATAAAGGGGGTTACTTAGGTGCGGAATGAGGGGGTTACTTTACAGCGGATTCTCCACTCTGCAAGACTATCCTGTCAAAAAACGATCGAAATGCCATTTTGCAGGACTTGATAATTACGACAACTGGTTTTTTCCACAAAATCGGCAGGGTAATGATGGAAGATGAACAAGGACATGTGAGTAAAATATTTCCCGAACTTACCAGTTCTTTTCTTAAATTAGTAGATGAGAATTTCAGGATTCATCATGACATCAAATGGTATTCTGAGATGTTGTGCAAAAGCCCTAAATATTTTTCAAGATTGATAAAGGCTGAAAGCGGTAGAAACGCTTCATGGTGGATTGAGAAAAAATTGTCAGAAGAGGCCGGTTTCCTTCTTCTTAGTTCCTCTTTGTCAATGTCTCAGATAAGTGACCGTTTGGGCTTTACTTCAGAATCTTTCTTCGGCAAATATTTCAAAAGGCTGAATGGGTGTTCTCCGATGCAATACCGTAAAACGCACATGTCTACATCATACGGAAAGAACGGAAAAGAGAGCATGAATCAATAATCATTTTATAATGACAAGTTTTGATTGATCAAGGTATTACACTCATAATAAACGTTCTATAGAAAACTTTTTCATAAAACCCGTTTGGACTTGAATTAATATTCTTATTTTTGCCGAAATTATTCAGTAAAGATGAAAAAGATTACAATTATTGCAGCTCTTGTCGCTATGGTGGCCGCTGCTTCTTGTTCACAGGGCACGAAATACTCAGTGAACGGACTCGCTTCACAGGAAGGTGAGACGGTATATATTCTGGATCAGATTACTTCAAGTCCTATAGATAGCGCTGTGGTTAAGGACGGTCAGTTCTCAATCTCCGGTAAGGCTCCTCAAGATGCCCTTCTCAAAATTACAGTGCCTGGTTCTGATTGGCAGTTCCCTTTCTTCAATGACGGGAAACCTGTTTCAGTGGATTTCGGCAGCATGACTTTGACGGGCTCTGAACTCAACAACAAACTTTCAGAGTACGACCTCAAGACCAGCAATGCATATAACGAATACAGTGATTTCGCTCTCGCTCTCAATATGCTTTCTGAAGAGGAAATCAAGGCTAAGATGCCTGAGCTTGAAGCTGCCTACCATAAGCTGGCGGACTTATACGACAGCGTTTTCGAGGAGAATAGTGACAACATCATCCCCGCAGCATTCCTTCAGATGTACTACTCTCTGAACGGATCCAAGAAGTTCGATGAGGTTTTTGAAAATGGTGATGCTTGGACAAAGCATCCTTATGCTCAAAGTCTGAAGCAGCGCATTGATGAATCCAATGCCAAGATGTTGGCAGATGAGGCTGCAAAGCAGGACATCATCGGTAAGCAGTTCCTCGATCTTGAGGAAGCCGATGTTGACGGCAACATGCACAAGCTCAGCGAATATGTCGGAAAGGGCAATTGGGTTCTTGTTGATTTCTGGGCTTCATGGTGCGGCCCTTGCAAGTCTGAGATGCCGAATGTGACAGCCGCTTACAAGAAGTATCATCCTAAGGGCTTCGATATTGTCGGCCTTTCATTCGACCGTACAAAAGAGCCTTGGGTTGAGGCGATCAAGGATTGGGATATGCCTTGGATTCACCTCTCTGATCTCAAGTACTGGAACAGCTTAGCTTCAGACGTATACCACGTGAATTCGATTCCTGATAATCTCCTTATCAATCCTGAAGGAAAGGTTGAGGCCCGCGGTCTTCGTGGAGCAGCCCTAGAGGCTAAGCTCGCCGAAATCTTCGGATAGTTTTTTACAAAATATCTTGTTCCTCACAGGAAGAACAAGCCAGCTCGGATGAAAGTCCGGGCTGGCTTTTTCGTGCCTTCCTATCAAGAATCAAAGGATGAAACTATGCCGGATTTGAAGTTTTTGCTAAGTAATCAGAAGATACTGATATTGTCAAGACAATATGGCATGATATCTTTGTAATTGGGTAAATACTCTTTTGAGTCAGTATTATACCATTGTCATTTTTTTTGCCAAGTTTAAAACACTCACCGGAAATGGATCATATCTTCAGGCTTATTTCGTCAAGAGCATCGGTGCTTTGCGCTTCCCTTGCGCTTTTTATTTCATGTGGCGGCTCATTGAAAGTCGATTCTTTGACTTGCGAGTGGATGGAGTCTCCTAATTCCATCGATGTTTCCTCTCCTAGATTATCGTGGATCAATCAGGTAAAGGATGACAAAATCAAAGGTGCGTCACAGTCCGCTTACAGGATTCTGGTAGCATCGTCCGAGAGCCTGCTCAAAAAAGGAACTGGTGACCTTTGGGACAGTGGCAAGGTCGAATCTGACCAGTCGTATCTTGTTCCATTTGCCGGCTCTGCCCTTAAATCGGGGCAGGATTGCTATTGGAAAGTCAAAGTCTGGGACGGTGATGGAAAAGAGTCCGCTTGGAGCCCTTCAGCCCATTGGACTATGGGAATCATGGACCCGTCAGAATGGAAGGCTGAATGGATAGGCGCTCCATGGCATGAGGAAGCTGCTGATACTCAGGATAAACCTGCTCCTCTTTTCAGGAAAAGTTTCTCTATAGAAAAGAAAGTGAAGAATGCGAAGGCTTTCGTTACAGGACTTGGATACTTCGAGTTCTATGTCAACGGAAAAAGGGTAGGGGACGAGTGCCTGGCTCCTAACTTCACGGATTTTACGGTCAGGGAGGATCTTCCTAATAAGGGCATTTCCATCAGCAACAATTTCCGTAATTACAGGGTGATGTATCTGGTGTATGACATTACCGATAAGATTGCAAAAGGGGATAATGTAGCCGGCCTTATTGTGGGGAACGGTTTCTATAATCCGGTCAGATCCCGGTGGACTGAAGCATTCGGTTCACCCAGAATGATTTGCCAGATCAAGGTAGATTATACCGACGGCACATCGGAACTCATCCTTTCCGATACTTCATGGAAAGTGAAAGAGTCTGCAATCGTGATGAATGACGTGTACCGTGGTGAAGTCTACGATGCTAACAAAGAGACCCCCGGTTGGTGCACGGCAGATATAGACGAGTCATCATGGTCTAATGCTGTTTCAAGAGTCGCTCCTGTCGGAATAATGACTGCATCTTCAGCCCCTATTGACAGGGTTACCGAGACCTTCAAGCCTCTTTCCTTGGAAAAGAACCAGGATGGCGATTGGGAAGTTGATTTCGGAACGGAAGTTTCAGGCTGGATCAGGTTTAAAGATATTCAAGGCGCCAAAGGTGATACCCTAAGGGTTAAATTCATATGCGAATCTGCAGTAGGCGATGAGGTCTATGTCTTTAAGGGAGATCAGAAAGAAAGTTACACTCCCAGATTCACTTGGTACGTATTCAGCAAGGCTGTAATCTCAGGTATTGAGAACCTCAAGCCGGAGAATCTTGTCAGCGAAGCAGTGAACACTCCGGTCTTGGTTGACTCAAAGTTCTCTTCTTCGAACAAACTCCTTTCAGATATCAATACCATATGGCAGAGAAGCCAGATGGACAATATGCACGGGGCGATCGCAAGTGACTGCCCCCATAGAGAAAGGTCCCCGTACACTGGTGATGGTCAGGTCGCAGCATCCGTCGTGATGGGCAATTTTGATGCTGCGGCATTCTATTATAAGTGGATACGCGACATGAATGACAATCAGAACGTGGATGACGGCTATGTTCCCAACGGTGCTCCTTGGCAGCCCGGATGTGGTGGAGGAGTTCCATGGGGAGCGGCGATGAATGTCATGCCCTGGGATTTCTATATGCATTATGGGGATCTGAAAATGCTGGAGGAGAATTATTTCGCAATGACTGAACAGGTACGCTACATGGCTACGTGGCAGACGGAGGAAGGTACGATGTTTTCCCAGAAGACTAATCTTCGTCAGATGCAGTTCCCCAGAATGCAAGGCGGAATGCCCGGAAGGCGGAATGCCCCTCCTCAGCCTACAACCCCTCAGCCCAACTATTGGCTGAATCTAGGTGACTGGTGCGCACCCGGGCAGAATCCTTCTGAGGAAGTGGTCCATACGTTCTATTTCTGGTACTGCGCCAGAGTGACTGCGGAAGCTGCCAAGGCTCTTGGAAATGAAAGTGACAGGGAGAAATATCAGGCGATGGCCGATCAGATCGCTGATGCTTTCCATAAGAAGTTTTATAATAGGGAAACAAAGTCTTATGGTGACAATGGTGAGAACGTCTTTGCTTTGGTGATAGGTGTCCCTAAAGAAGATGAAGCCGATGTGATAGCAACGCTCCATGACGAACTTGCTGTGAGGAACAACCATCATCTCAATACTGGAATATTTGCAACCCGATTCCTGTTTGAAGTTCTTGCGCGTTATGGTATGAATGATCTCGCTTACGAAATCATGAATCAGACAGACCAACCTTCGTATGGTTACTGGGTAGCACAAGGGTCAACAGTCACCTGGGAAAGGTGGAACGGAGAAGGTTCCCACAATCATCCCATGTTTGGTGGTGGACTCACTTGGCTTTATGATTGCCTTGCAGGCGTCAATCTTGATATTGAAGATCCTGGATATAAGCATGTTACAATCAGGCCTTATGTTGTTGAAGGTCTTGAAAGTGTAAGCTACTCCAAAAAGACGCCTTACGGTTATTTGTCTTCAACTGTTACCCAGAAAGATGGAAAACATCTCTTGGAAGTCACCATTCCTGTCGGCAGTTCAGCTACTGTCATATTCGGGAACGAAAATACGGAAATCAGCCAAGGGACATACACCTTTGAATATTGATGAATGCGGTCTGTCATCTTTGGAAACATTCGTGACAAAGCTGATTTCTGGTGCAATAGTCTACATATTTTGTTACATTTGTAAAACACACAAAAAACAGATATGAAAAAAATCATCACATTACTCGCTATTGTGCTCTTTATTGGAGTGTCATTCAGCGCATCTGCCCAGTTCGGAAGACCACAAAGGGACCCTAACGCTCCTTTTTCTTTGACCCATGACAGCTGGAACGCCAAATGGATTTCAGTGCCTGATGCATCTCCAACCGATTACGGCATCTACTATTTCAGGAAGGATCTCAATCTTGCTTCCGTTCCGTCGAAGTATGTTGTCCATGTAACTGGAGATACCCGTTATAAACTCTATGTCAATGAGCAGATCGTCTCTATGGGACCAGCCAAGGGTGATGAGACCCACTGGCATTATGAGACAGTTGATCTGAAGCCTTATCTCAAAGCCGGCAATAATGTTATTGCTGCTCTTGTTTTCAATGAGGGCCCCCAGAAGACCGACTCTTTCATTTCAGTGAGCACAGGATTCCTTCTTCAGGGAGTCGACGAGGCTAAGGGTCTTTATACTGACAAGACCTGGAAGTGTATCCAGGATCCTGCTTACTCGCCTGTCAGAGTTTCTGTTTCGGGATATTACGTTGCCGGACCTTCAGAGAAAGTCGACATGTCCCTTACAATAAAGGATTGGTATAAGGCAAGCACAAGTACAGCATCATGGAAAGATGCACGCGAAGGACAGGCTGGAATGCCCAAGGGATTTGCAGGGCAGGGCGCACAGTCCCATCTTCTCATCCCTTCAATCCTTCCTCAGATGGAAAGGACATATGAGCCGTTCCCTACAAACACCTCTTTCACTATCCCGGCTAATTCCACCAAGGAGATAATCGTTGATATGAAGCACCTGACAAATGCATATTTCACCATGAATTTCTCAGGTGGTAAAGGTGCTGATGTTCAGGTCGGCTTTACAGAGGCGTTCTATGTTCCCGCTCCTGAGCAGCCTCAGGCTCAAGCACAGCAGGCTCCTGCAAGACCTCAGATGGGGCCTGCAAGGCCGAGGACGGCCGGTAAGGGTAACCGTAACGAATATGAAGGCAAGATCTTCATAGGCAGGGTTGATGAACTTCTTCCCGACGGTACCGACAACCAGACATGGACATCTCTTACATACAGGACATACCGTTATGTCAAGGTGGACGTGAAGACTGCTGACCAGCCTCTCACAATCAAGGAAATGTACGGTACTTTCACAGGTTATCCATTCGAGTTGGCGGCCTCTCTCGATACAGATAATCAGGAAATCAAGGACATCTTCGATATCGACTGGAGAACTGCAAGGCTCTGCGCATTTGAGACCTATATGGACTGCCCGTTCTATGAGCAGCTCCAGTACTTCGGCGATGCAAGGATCCAGGCTCTCGTCTCCCTCTTCAATACCAAAGATGACAGGATGGTGAAAAACCTCATGAATGATGCTGACTGGTCAATCGACAATGACGGAATCACTTTGTCACGTTATCCTACCACGATCCATCAGTATATCCAGACCTATGCCCTTACGCATATCCTGACTATGCAGGATTATCTCCGTTACGGAAAAGACACGGAGTTCCTTCTTGGTCTTATGCATGGTGCCGAGGGCATCCTGGAGTATTATATGAAGTATACCGGTGAAGACGGAAGGGTTCAGTTCCTTCCCGGATGGGTGTTCACTGACTGGGTTTACGGTCATCCCGGATGGGGCAACGGTACCGCTCTCAATGGTGCGGACGGCAGCAACGCCTGCGTTGACCTCTATCTCCTTCTGGCTTATCAGGCTATGACTCAGCTTGAGCTGGCGAGGGGCAATAATTATCACGCCGGACTTTATACTGAAAAAGCGAATCAACTCGCCCAGTCTATACGTAAGGCTTACTGGGTTCCCGAGAAAGGCCTTTTCGCCGACAGGATTGAAAAAGACAACTTCTCCCAGCACGCTGGAGCTTTGGCTATCCTTTGCGGACTTGTCCAAGGAGATGAAGCTAAGGTCATGGGACAAAAACTCCTTTCCGACAAGACCTTGGCCCCTTGTTCAGTTTACTATAGATACTATCTGCATGAGGCACTTGTCAAGGCTGGACTCGGTAATGATTTCCTTTCATGGCTTGATGTTTGGAGGGAAAATCTTGCACTGGGAATGACCACGGTCGGCGAGACTTCAGATGTGAACGGTACCCGTTCGGACTGCCATGCTTGGGGAGCAAGCCCTAATATCGAGTTCTTCAGGACTCTTCTCGGCATCGATTCCGACGCTATCGCTTTCAAGAAAGTGAAGATCGAACCTCATCTTGGTAACATCACCAAGATCGGAGGCACCATGCCTCATCCTGACGGTGAGATCACCGTCTCCTATAATGTGAACAAGGGAACCATGAATGCTGAGATTACTCTCCCTGCCTCTATTTCAGGCAAGTTCGTCTGGAATGGCAAGGAGTATCAGCTTAAGGGTGGCAAGAACACTATTACAGCCAAGTAGGAACCAACCAATCAACCAAAGCATATGAAGAAAATCATTCTTGCTGTCGCTCTTGCGACAATCGCTCTTGGGGTATCAGCCCAGGAACTCACAAACGTCAACGGTTTTGGAGGAAGGGGTGTAAGAGTAGTCTCTCCTCAGATTACAGACACTACTGTGACCTTCCGTATTGCAGCTGATTATGCTACGATCGTGAAGCTCAACGGTACATGGCCCGGAGGTCAGAATCTTGACATGAGGAAGACCAATGGTGTATGGGAAGTTTCAGTGCCCACTCCCGAACCTGAGATCTATACCTATAGTTTCAATGTCGACGGAGTTTCAGTCAACGATCCTCAGAATGTGCTTGTCCAGAGGGACGGATCACGTTTCCTCAACATGCTCATGATTCCCGGAAAGAAGACTGAGAATTACTTCGAGGCTAAACATCATGGAACTGTGGTTCATCCTTGGTATCCCAGCAAGATAATGGCTACCGATTCACGTCGTCTGACCGTTTACCTTCCTTACGGATATGAGGACAACCCCAAGGTGAAATATCCTGTTCTTTATCTCATGCATGGTGCAGGTGGAGACGAGGAGGCATGGCCTTCAATGGGAAGGGCTGCTCAGATCCTCGACAATCTTATCGAGAAGGGACTTGCCAAACCCATGATCGTTGTTATGCCTAATACCAACAACAACCAGTATGCTGCACAGACCCTCGGCATCGCCAATGCTACTGTCAGCAGAGATGACCAGGCTAAATACCAGAACGCTTACGAAAGGAGCCTCGCGGAGGAAATCGTTCCCTTCATTGAGAAGAACTACAGAGTTATCGCAAAACCCGAGTCTAGGGCTATTGCAGGCCTTTCAATGGGTGGCGGAAACACTTACAACTGCTCCAACATGTATCCCGGAATGTTCCGTTATATCGCTCCGTTCTCATCAGCTATTTTCGGAGACATCAACAAGGATGCTCTCAAGAAGATCAAAGATGCCGGTTGCAAACTGTATTTCGTGGCATGCGGATCATCAGACTTCCTGTTTGATACATCCAATAAGCTAGATGCAGCTCTGACCGAGATCGGATTCCCTCATACATATTATGTCACAGAGGGTGGCCATACATGGGCTAACTGGAGGGATTATCTCAATACGTTAGCTCCGCTGCTTTTCAAATAAAACTGATTCAGCAACAAGGTTTATCGGGAGTGGGGTCATTTGATTCCACTCCCTTTTGTTCGCCAAGCATGAACTTATACTTCATTTGTAACAGAACCGTCAATTCTTCCGGCTATAATGCCCATTAGTCCTTTTTATTGCTTTCCTATACTTCGTAGGTTACTACGTACGACTGCCGTAAGCTATAATAAGATAATGATTAACCGCATTATTTGGATTTTACCTATAATTAATTACATTTGAATAGGAAAAGACAGATGCAATATGGATTTAAAGAAGTATTCGAACACTCAGATCCTTCAAATGCTAGGACTGAGGTTCAAGGATTACAGGTTGAT
>DBWN01000093.1:8872-9028 GCA_002308935.1 Bacteroidales bacterium UBA1237
AGACGGGCACGATCACGAATATGAACGTCACTAACTTGATGGCCCTGCTCCGGCCGGTCGGCTTGCTGGACCGGTTCGGTGACCTGATTCCAGAGCAGCCCGCGAATCCGTATCTGACAGCCCCGGAGCATCAGCAACAAAGGGTAAGGAGGAAGA
>DBWN01000183.1:0-27271 GCA_002308935.1 Bacteroidales bacterium UBA1237
CGCAGCGATGAATCCTTCAGGAGCATCAGTGATTGTTCCTCTTGCCTCATCCCCGAAGACATCCTTCCATGAACCGTTGACATATCCGGCCTGTTTGGCGACATTCATGAGGTATATCCTTTTCACTTCAAAATCTTTCTCCCTAAGTCCTGGGGCGGTGAAATCGCCCTTGATGGAGCCGATCTTGATTCTGCTGACGAGCCTTTTGACTTCGATGGTTATATTGTTGGATGCGGCGTTGCCGGCTTCAAGTACAGGTTCTGATGCTTCTCCATCCACAGTGGTAGAAGCTGAGCCGACCATTATGAAATCAGAAAGGGCGTTTTCACTGAACTTGGATATCGAAGACAAAAGGTCTTCCTCCGTTTCGACAGTTTTCGAAAGGTTGAACGTCCCTCCGTCATATGCGTTGGAACCGGCATTGGCGACAGCATATATCCGTTTCTTGCCGGTTGTACTGTTCATTGTGACTTTGATTTCGTCCCCGTCAGAGAAGGAAACTTGCTTGTAGGCTTCCAGCATGCCTTCAGAGATCGATCCTTCTTCCATGTCGAAAATGAACAAGTCAATGGTGTTGATTTTGATTTCCTCTTCGGTCGCTTGGGTGTCAGGAGTCGCTTTTGTCGCGAGATTGCTTTTTATCTTCAGTGTCAGGGATGCAATGTCCGTTTCAGTTTCAGGTAGGACATCTGCCTTTATTCCTGCGTCCTTGTTGCAGGATGCGATGCAGAATACGGCCGCTAGCCAGACGGTGGATACGAGTACGAGATTTGACAGTTTGGAGGTTCCAGCCCTCATTTTGGAAATGCTTTTCATAATGTTGATGTAATCAGATGTTTATTGATGCTTGCATTGTGTCCGTTTGTCGGTGTTTTCAGATGGGAAGGATCAGAACACGAATACTCCCTCTTCTCCTGTGTCTGTGCCGCAGAAAGTCCCTTCGAACTCTCCGTCTTGCCACACATCCACAACGGCTGTGGCGGTAATGGTGCTGTTCGCTACGTAGAAGTCCCTTTCAGGAGCACCGATGCGATTGATCGTGACACTCTTGATGTCGTAGAAACAGTTGGCGGACAGGCCGGGAAGACCTATGGTATAGAAGGTCGGGAAACCTCCGATTTCGAGCTCAATGACGAACTTGGTGACGAAGTCAGGAAGATCGAATCCTTCATCGTAAGTAGGGTTCGGGAAAGGGTATACCGTGTAATCGTTGTCCTGCCACGTGTATGAACAATCTACAGTTCCGCTGAATCCGTCGCATGTCATCATGTCCACCACGTTTTCGGGAACGTCCTCTTTGTACCCTTCAATGACGACATATCCTTCTTCATCAAGCCAATCCTCACTCGGGACCTGCCAATAGTCGTCACGGTCGTCGGAGAGTTTGTTGTATACTTTGGGGACCAGATGGACATATGCTCCTTTGAGTTTGACTTCCTCGTATTGAGGAGGCAGGTTGATGACCACCTTTTCTAGTTGGACCTTGGCTACAAGTCGCTTGAGGACAACACTGTGGGTGTGGTTCCCATTGAACTCAAGCTCAATGGAATTGTCGTACGTCATCAGGAAGTTTCCTCTGCTGTTCTGGTCATAGCGCCAGGGGTTCAGCCTGAAATCGTCATACGATAGCAGCTTGTTGGCCTCTTCGGAGGTCTGGTTCGCTACGACTACAAGCCTCTTGCTTCCGGGCGAGGTTTTGATAGTTATCGGCTGTCCGTCAGTGTAATTCTCGACTCTCATGTAGGTGTCGATAAGGTTGAAAGAAGCCAATTCCTGAGCCATGTCATAGATGTAGATGTCCAGAGTGTTTATCTTCGCCTCATCTCCTACGGAGGGTGAAGATTTGGTTGCCATTTCCACGTCCATTGTGGAAATATCAAGAGTGAGAGTCGCCTGCCCGTCATCTGGGCTGACCGGGTCGATCGTGCTGTTGCACGAGATTGCGGCGGTGCACAGTACCGCCAAGGACAAGAGTGTTGTCTTTTTCATTTTTTGAGATGTTTTAGAATGGAAATATGAATGGAAATGTAAGGTCCGATTGAGTTGCCGCGATAGTCCGGTTGGGATCGGCAGGGCAGGCTCCTGAGAGAAGAAATCGTTGAAAGAGAGATGTTGGAAAGCAATTGAGATTGTGGAAAGGGGGATATCCCCGAAAGAAGGAGTACTCCTGCCTCTGCCTCTCCGTTAACCGGCCTTAGCGTTATTGTTCTTATGTCTTTGTCATTTATGTTTTCAGTTTGTGATGTCGTCTTCGAATGATATCCCTAGCCTTCTGGTGAGGGAAGATATCTCCGGGTCGAGATTGCCCCTGTAGATCATGGACCTGTCTTTTCTGCAGGCTGACAGATAGTGTTCCACCGCTTCGTCCTCGTTGCCGATCCTGCAATATGCGATCGCCATCAGGTAGTCCTTCTGCGGGCTCACGTTGTCTTTGAGGGACTGAAGGATGCCCAGGGCGGTATTGTCGTAGTCCAGTGCGAGGCAGGCGACTGCAGTGTTATAGTCCGAGTATGGTCTCAAGATCGACAGAGCCTTCGTGTAGTCGCGGTCTTTTATCGCCTGGAGTCCTTCCATATACCTGTAATCCCTTATGGTAGTCGTCACCGTATCAGCGTCCAGATTTGTCCTGTGCAGGTGGAAAGCGAACTTGACCGTCCTAAGTCTTGGATAGAGAGCTTCCCTCAGATAAAGGTAGTACGCTTGTCCCTGCAGCCTTTGTTCTCTTGAGTCGGGATCCTTGATGGACCTTATCTCCCAATATGATTCTTTGTCATTGACGCTGAGCAAGGAGTCACTTCTTACAAGCACGTCCAAGGCTTCCCAGTTCTCGGGGTTGCTTCTTGGGAGGAACATGAGGTCTCTGGAACCAGAATCTTCCCAATGGAGCTCTTCACCGTTTATCGATAGCCTCCTGCCGTAGGAACGGTACAGACTGTCGGAATACTGGGCGATGAATCTGGAGAAGTACTCGCCGACTGATCCTGATCTTCTCCGGGCCAAAGCGGTATTGGACTTGTAAGTCCCTTCAGGAGAACAGGTGGCAGTGACCACAACTGAGTCTATCGCAAGCTCTTTGTCGGACAGCAGTTCGGCGATGTTGTCCTTTATCCTCTTTATTTCGCTGCGGTTGTTTCCGAGTCCTGGATTGACTTCGTCCTTTCCTTGCTCGAAATCTATGTAGCATGCGGTGTTCACCTCAACATTGCGCAGAGTGATCTCCTGACGGTATCGGGGGGATTCATCGATAAGGGAGGAAAGCGAACTGATGTAGAAAGTCAGAGGGTCGCTGTCCGGTATGGTGTATATCCTTTTGTCCTGCTGGAGGATTTCTCCGCCAAGGCGGACGTCTATTTTCCTGAGCCCCGGTACGGCGTTCACGTTCTGGGTGTATCTGTAAATGAAATCCCCGTCCTCCCTGACCAGAACCGTGTCAAGTCTGAGTCCTTCTCCTCCTATGGGGGACTTTATGTACTTGCGGTACATCTTTTCAGCCTTTCCTTCCCTTCGGCGGTTCCGTCGTACCAGATACCCGATAGTATAATGCTTGAGCGCCCTTTGTTCGGATACTCCCCAGTGTGAGAGGAAGACTTCGTCGCTCACAACTGAAGTGTCATTTCTGAACCGGTATATCTGTGGAATGTTCCTTTTCAGAAACACTTCCAGTTGGTTCCGGTTTATAAGCAAAGTGGTATCAGTGATTATGCTCTCAAGGAACTTGTTGTACTGCTGATATCCCCTCAATTGGGCTTTTCTGTACTGGCTTCCCGTGATGATCACTGGCTCAAGAGTATGGTGGTCGCCGAGGATCTCCATATCCGGGAAGAGCCTTAGCTGCCAATGGCTGTCGCGCATGGTGGAGGGCACGGTGACATCGAATGAGATGTCCACTGAACCTCTCCTTTCCGCCAGGTTCCTGAATCTTGCGGAAACCATGGCTGCCGGAATGACATCTGTCGCCACCATCTCGCCGTTCTCGTCTTTCACTGCGTTCATTATGATGCTTTCCCCTTCATCAGCCGTGACGGACTCCGTGGTATTGTCGCTGAGAAGAGAGGATAGCCTCATAGGTGAAACGTCCTGTGTGGGAGGAAGGCCGATTGTCGCCTTGGGGACAGTTCTGTTCAGAGACGCGGCTTTCCTTCCTACGGTACATCCGTATACAAGCGAGAATGCCAGGACAGGGAGGATGATGCCGGTAAGTCTTGGGATACGGGGTTTCATCGGTGGGAGGGATTACATGGTCATTTCAGGCAGGACTGCGTTTTCTTCAGGCTTGCATATCTGGAAAGATGTCGCTTTTATCTCAGAGACATATCTTTCCTGGTTGTCCGACGTCTCATACTTCCTGTATGTGAGTATTCCTGTCACATGGACGATGTCGTTCACCTTAAGTTCCTGAAGCCTGAGATTACCGTTGTTGTCCCATACGACGACCTGATGCCTTTGCGCCTCCAGACAAGGTACACCCTCTTTGTTGGTATAGCCCCTTTCGGTAAGGAGGTGTATGGTGCTGACGGTTTTGTCAGCAATGAAATTTGTACGAAAACTTACGACTGTGCCGAGAAGCTCGACCCGATTGATGCATTGCATAATGATTCTGTTTTATAGTTGTTGATCTGTTCCGGTAGATCGGTCAGCTGACACTCCGGTAAACCGGTTCTTTTTTCTTGGAGATGCCGCAGGGGATGGTTCTGGAAGTGTCCCCGTGGTGGCCGGACGGCCTGTCGATCGGCAGGACAAAGTTAACTCCGGCGGAATGAATTTCGGAAGAGTCCGTGGAAACCCGGTGAAGAGCATTTTTGTAAAAAAATGTATGGTTTCGGGAAGGACAGTGCTTGATTACCAGAGAATTGGCTTTTCGGCCTTGTGATAAGTTTTTTGTAGAATCCGGTTGTGCCCGTTGACGTTGTAACAGGATTGTAATGCCCCAGGTCTGGACCTTTATTGGATGAGGAGCCCTTTTCGGTCAAAACTTCGTATTTTTGCAGTATAATAATCCACACGAATTTTCATATGACCCAGGAAGAAATCTTATCCAACCCGCTGCTTGCACCTTCTCCGCATCCTTTCGGTGCACCCGCTTTCGACCTTATAAAAGAAGAGCATTTCATGCCCGCATTCGAGGCCGCCATCTCCATGGCCAAGGAGGAAATCAATGAAATAGCGAATTGTCCGGAACCGCCCACTTTCTCCAATACCATAGAGGCTCTGGAATATGCCGCCCGTCCTTTGTCAAGGGTTGAGGGAATCTTCTTCAACCTTCTGGAGGCGGACTCTTCAGAGGTGAAGGAGCAGATCGCTGACAAGGTTTCCCCGATGCTCACTTCATTTTCCATATACGTAAGTATGAACGAGGCATTGTTCTCGAGGGTCCGTTCCGTTTATGAGGCTTGCCGTTCAAACGGCTACAAGGGTATGGCTAAGGACCAGATCAGGTTGCTGGAGGATTCATACCTGTCATTCAAGAGGGGAGGGGCCTTCCTTGAAGGAAAAGCCAGGGAAGAATACTCTGAGACGATGGAGGACCTTTCACTTCTTGAACTTTCCTTCTCGAACAACTCTCTTGCCGCGTCCAAAGAATTCACACTTCTTCTTGATTCCGAGGATGATCTTGAAGGACTCCCTGATTATGTCAAGGAATCTGCTTTCAATGAGGCTTCAGAAAAGGGTATGAAAGGTTGGCTCTTCACATTGGACAGGCCTTCATATTCTCCTTTCATGAAGTTCAGTGCCCGTCGTGACCTTAGGGAAAAGATGTGGCGCGCGTTCAGTACAAAAGCCATCGGAGGACATTATGACAACTGCTCCAATATCGGTAAGATAATTTCCTGCCGGATGAAGATATCTTCACTTTTGGGATATGAAACATTCGCGGATTACGCTCTTGAAAGGAGGATGGCCGGGAATCCCGAAGAAGTCGAGAGTTTCCTTTCATCATTGATGGAACCTTCTTTGGTGGCAGCCAGGAAAGAAGTGTCTGATCTTGTGGCGTTCGCCCGTTCAGAAGGGTTCCGCGAAGATGAATTCATGCCATGGGACTTCGCTTACTGGTCTGAAAGATATCAGAAGAAACTCTTTGACATTGATGAGACTCTTCTGAAACCATACTTCCGTATGGAGGATTCTCTTGAAGCGGTCTTCTCGCTTGCCGGAAAACTGTACGGAGTGAGCTTCAAACCCAGGGAGGATATTCCGGGATATCATCCGGAAGTCAGAGTGTTTGAGGTCCTGGACGAAGACGGGAAGCATCTTGCTCTGTTCTATGTGGATCCGTTCCCGAGGAAGAGCAAAAGGGGTGGAGCATGGATGACCGAGTTCATGGGCCAATATGAATACGGCGGTGTGGATTACAGACCGTTCGTGAGCATTGTGATGAATTTCTCCCGTCCTTCCGCACAAGGTCCTTCGCTTCTCACGCATGATGAGCTTACCACTCTTCTGCATGAGTTCGGACACTCTCTTCACGGTATGCTCTCAAAATGCAGATATCCTTCCCAGGCCGGCACCAACGTAGCCAGGGATTTCGTGGAACTGCCTTCACAGATCATGGAGAACTGGGCTTATGAGAAGGAATTCCTGGATTCATTCGCACGGCACTATCTGACGGGAGAGAAAATTCCTGCGGAGTATATTGACAATCTCATTAAGGCCCGAAATTTCCAGGCTGGTTATCTGCAGGTCCGTCAGCTTCAGTTCGGCGTCCTTGATATGGCATGGCATACCTTGAAGGAAGAGCCTTCTGCAGGAGTTGTAGAGTTCGAAAAGAATGCTCTCTCATCATATCTCACTCTGCCGTACGTTGAAGGTACAGCCATCTCCCCGACCTTCGGTCACATTTTCTCGGGAGGTTACAGCGCAGGGTACTACAGTTACAAATGGGCAGAGGTCCTGGAAGCGGACGCTTTCTCACTTTTCAGCGAGAACGGAATCTTTGACAAGGCTACAGCCTCATCATTCAGAAAAAACATCCTCGAACGGGGATCGTCCGAGGATGAGATGGTTTCTTATGTGAATTTCCGTGGGCACCGCCCTGAGGTGGATGCTCTCCTGAGGAAACTCGGGATAATTTAGCCTTCTGTAACGGTCTTGTCTTTCCCTTTCTGGGGATCCTTGAACAGGATAGCGAAGAGAATACCGACTACGCAAGCGTAGGCGGCGAAGATGTACCATGCTGTGCTCCAAGAAGGTTCAGCCGCATTGTAGACGAAGTGATTCACAACTCGTCCGGCAGCCCATGTCCCTATTGAAGCTCCGAGTCCGTTGGTCATCAGCATGAACAGACCCTGGGCACTTGAGCGTATGCCCTTGTCAGTGTTCTCATTGACGAACAGGGAACCGGAGATGTTGAAGAAATCGAAAGCCACACCGTAAACGAGGCAGCTGAGGATGAACATCCAGACTCCGCCTCCGGGGTTACCTGCTCCGAAAAATCCGAACCGGAACACCCATGCGAACATCGCGATCAGCATCACCTTCTTGATTCCGAACTTCTTCATGAAGAAGGGGATGAGGAGTATGCAGAGGGTTTCTGAAACCTGGCTCAATGAGATGAGAGCATTGGCGTTGTTGGCTCCCCAAGCGTTCGAAAAAACGGGGTTTTCTTTGAAAGAAGTGATGAATGTGTTGGCGTATCCGTTGGTTACCTGCAGGGAAGCTCCCAGAAGCATTGAGAAAATGAAGAATATGGCGAACTGGCGTTCCTTGAACAGGCTGAATGCATTGAGACCTGTAGCCTCAGCGAATGACTGTGTTCCTTCAGCTTTGGGTTTGCAGGGACACTCTGGAAGTGTGAGGGCGTAGCCGCAAAGCAGCAGACTGATGATTCCGGATACGAAGAACTGGTTATAAGTGTGCTGGAACTGTATCCCGTCAGCACCCTTTACGAAATTGACGAAGAGCATGGTCAGGATGAATCCCACGGTACCGAAGACTCGGATAGGGGGGAAGTCCTTGACAGGATCCTTGCCGGCTTTCTCCAGTGCGTTGTAGGCTACGGAGTTGGATATCGCTATTGTCGGCATGAAGAATGCGATGCTCAAGGTGTAAAGCGCATAGAAAGGACCGAAGCTGATATTCGCTCCGCTGCTCATTGCGTACCACCCTGCTCCAAGCATCGCAAGACCCGCTATGCCTTGGCAGAGGGAGAGCACCTTCTGTGCAGGAATCCACTTGTCGGCGACTATGCCCATCAGAGCGGGCATGAAAATCGACACGAAGCCCTGTGTGGCGAAGAACAGCCAGATTTGAGTGCCGAAGCCGCTGCGTGCCAGGAAGCTGCCCATTGATGTGAGGTAGGCTCCCCAGGCGGCGAACTCGAGAAAGTTCATGATGATCAGCCTCAGGCCGATATTCTGATTCTTCATATGGTAGATGTTTTTAGTTTGTTCTGATCGGATGTGTTCTGCAAAAATAAAAAGAAATTGCACAGTTTTTACTAACTTTGAGCCTTTAAAATAAGAGACGGATGAAATTTGTGCTTACGGCAACTGATCCCGCCGGTTCGGCGAGGGCCGGGGTCTTCACTACTGACCATGGTCAGGTGGAGACACCCATATTCATGCCAGTAGGTACTGTCGGCTCTGTCAAAGGTGTGTACCATAAAGAGTTGAAAGATGATATCGGAGCTCAGATCATCCTCGGCAATACGTATCATCTGTATCTGCGCCCAGGTCTTGAGACACTCCGTGCCGCGGGGGGCCTTCACAAGTTCGAATCATGGGACCGTCCTATTCTTACCGACAGTGGCGGCTTCCAGGTTTTCTCCCTTACTGGAATACGTAAACTCACACCCGAAGGCTGTACTTTCTCATCGCACATTGACGGTTCAAGACACACTTTCACTCCGGAAAACAATGTCGATACCCAAAGGACTATCGGAGCCGACATTATAATGGCTTTCGACGAGTGCTGCCCGGGTGATGCGGATGAAAAGTACGCTGAGAAATCACTTCGCCTCACACAGTCCTGGCTGGAGAGGTTCTGCAAGAGATTCGATACGACCGAACCTCTTTACGGGTATTCACAGACGATGTTCCCGATCATCCAGGGGTGCGTCTATCCGTCTTTGAGACTTCAGGCTGTGGAACACGCCCTTTCTTTGGACAATGACAACAGGGGCGGGTACGCTATTGGCGGACTTGCCGTCGGGGAACCCACAGAGGAGATGTACCGGATGCTCGAACTTGTATGCCCGGTCCTTCCTGCCGGAAAGCCCCGTTATCTGATGGGAGTAGGCACTCCCGCCAATATCCTTGAAGGAATTGACCGAGGAGTAGATATGTTCGACTGCGTCATGCCGACGAGGAACGGACGCAATGGTATGCTGTTCACTTGGGACGGTGTGATGAACATGCGCAACAAGAAATGGGCGGATGATTTCAGCCCGATTGACCCGAAAGGGACTTCTTTTGTAGACAGCCAGTACACCAAGGCGTACCTCCGTCACCTGTTTATATCTGGCGAGATGTTTGCAGCCATGATAGCAAGTGAGCATAACCTTGCATTCTATTTGGATCTGGTAAGGACAGCACGCCGTCATATCATCGAGGGAGACTTCCATTCCTGGAAGGAGTCCGTCGTGCCAAAGTTGATGTCAAGATTGTAGACGGTTCGAGAATATGAATTTGAAGCCGAAGAAATTGGATGCCTATATCGCGAAGAAGTTCTTGATGACCTTCTTCATAGCTTTGCTTCTCATTGTGGGCATCGTCATCATCTTCGACATCAGTGAAAAGATTGACGATTTCGTGTCCAAAGAGGCACCGTTGAAGGCGATCATCTTCGATTACTATCTGAACTTCGTGCCGTATTTCATGAACATGTTCTCCCCGATGTTCGTGTTCATAACCGTCATTTTCTTCACTTCGAGAATGGCCGCCAATTCGGAAATCGTCGCTATTCTTTCATGTGGAGTGAGTTTCCATAGGATGATGGTCCCTTATATGTTCACGGCGACCTTGATCGCGATCCTTTCACTTGCCCTCAACCTGTGGGTAATTCCGAATGCGAACGGGGAAAGGCATGCTTTCGAATCCGTCTATACCAAGACCAGGACCCAGACCACCAACAGAAATATCCATTATCAGATCAATCCGGGGCAGTTCGTTTATGTGGAATCTTTCACCAAGTGGAACAACACCGCATACAAGTTCACCTTGGAGACTCTGGACGGGAATGAGATCGTCTCCAAACTCACTGCAGAGTCCGCAGTTTGGGATTCGACTTTCGGCGGATGGCATCTCAACCGTTATTTCATCAGGGAATACACTCCCGGAATGCTTGAGGACAATGTCCGTTCCGGTCAGCAGCTTGATACTGTCATCAACCTTACGGTGACTGATTTCTACCGAAAGCAGAACACCGTGCAGGACCTGCCTTACGGTGAACTCAACGACCTTATCCGTACACAAAAGCTGAGGGGCGACGCTGACGTACAGTTCTCACTTATCGAGAAACATCAGAGGTGGGCGCTTCCTTTCTCCGCATTCATCCTTACTCTTATGGGAGTAGCGCTTTCTTCAAAGAAGAAGAGGGGCGGTATAGGATGGAATCTCGCCGTGGGAATCGGACTCAGTTTCACGTACATTCTCTTCCTGAGATTCAGCCAGATGTTCGTCTATGCGGGGACATTGCCTCCATGGATCGCCATGTGGCTGCCGAATGTCGTCTTCGCGATAATAGCGGGAGTACTCTATAAGATAGCACCTAAGTAAAATATACGATCATGAAAGTCAAAATCGTAAACACATCTCCATATCCTGTCCCGCAGTATGCGACACCTCTTTCGGCGGGTATGGATCTGAAGGCCAATATCCAGGAGCCTGTGATCCTAGGTTCTCTTCAGAGGCAACTCATCCCCACAGGCATCTACATCGCACTTCCTGAAGGATATGAGGCTCAGGTGCGTCCCCGTAGCGGCCTTGCTGCAAAACACGGTATTTCCGTGCTCAATGCTCCCGGAACAATCGACGCTGATTACCGGGGCGAGGTGAAGGTGATCCTTGTTAACCTTTCACCCGAGCCGTTCAGGATTGAACCGGGGGAGAGGATTGCACAGATGGTCGTCGCTCGGCACGAAAGGGTGGAATGGGAGGAAACCGATTCTCTCGATGAGACCTTGAGAGGTGAAGGCGGTTTCGGAAGTACAGGAAAATAGCAACTTGAAATAACAAAATCATGGCAAAGAACATATACGCACCTTTCGGCATGGAAGCGGAGGAGGTGCTTTCCCTTTATGAAATATTCCTTAAGACTGCCGGCGTGACCACCGATACGAGGACCCTTACCGGCGGGGAGATGTTTTTCGCTCTCAAGGGTGAGAACTTCGACGGAAACAAGTACGCTCTCCAAGCATTGGAAAAAGGGGCCGCATATGCAGTGGTTGACAAAGGAAGCGAAGCTTCAGCTTCCGGTGATGCAAGGGTGATATGCGTCGACAACACCCTTCTTGCTTTGAAAGCGATGGCAAGATGTCACCGTGAACATCTCAAGGTGAACGGCAGGAGACTTCCTGTTGTCGGGCTTACCGGAACTAACGGAAAGACAACCACCAAGGAGCTGATACGTTGCGTCCTTGCCTCAAAGTTCAGGGTCAGTGCGACAAAGGGCAACCTGAATAATGACGTAGGTGTTCCTCTTTCCGTGCTTTCCATTCCTAAGGATGCTCAGATTGCTGTCATCGAGATGGGAGCGAGCCATCCGGGGGACATCGCTTCACTTGTTCCTGTCTGCGCACCGGATTACGGCCTTATCACAAACGTAGGGAAGGCTCATCTTTTGGGGTTCGGCAGTTTCGAGGGGGTAAAAGCCGCCAAAGGCGAACTATATGATTGGATCCAATCCGAAGGCAAGGCTGTATTCATCAACTCAGATGATGAAGTCCTTGAAGGAATGGCCTCAAGCCGAAACGGTCTCTCTCTGATTCCTTATGGCTACAAGTATTGGGAGTGTGAGCTTATTCCCTCTTCTGAAGACAATCCTTTCCTTATTCTGGCCATTCCTGAAAGCGTTGAACCGAATGTCAACATTGAGGAAGGACAGGAAGAGAACATGGTACTTTGCCGTACATCCCTTGTGGGATCATACAATGCGCCCAATGTGCTTGCCGCCCTTTCTGTCGGAATGTTCTTCGGAGTCCCTCTTCAGGATGGAGTGGATGCGATAGGGGAGTATGTGCCTTCTAACAACCGCTCGCAGATGACGAGGACCGGGAAGAATGTGCTCATAGTAGACGCATATAACGCCAATCCCACCAGCATGGTGGCTGCATTGGACAATTTCAGCGCATTCTCTTCTTCCAGGAAGATGCTCATGATAGGGTCGATGGGTGAATTGGGTGAAGACTCCCTGAAGGAACACGTCGAAATTGTCAAGAAGATCGCCGGAATGGATGTTTCCGGTGCCTGCCTTGTGGGTGAAGAGTTCAAGAACGCGCTTGAACAAGTCAACGACCTTCCTTCTTGGATATCATGGTTCCCGACATCATCCGAATTGGCAGATCATCTACGGAAAGAGTCTCCTGAAGGATATGCGATCCTTATCAAGGGTTCCCGTTCCCAGAAAATGGAGACTGTCCTTGAGGCGCTTTAGACATCTGTTCCTCTTCGGGCAGCAGGCTTCTCTTCTGACAACGTTTTACGAATGAGCATCCTCGCCAGCAAGGCTATGAGGATGCCTGTTACTATTCCCGTCAAGGAGCCAACGATGACATCGCCCAAGTAATGCTTCCCGGCCAGTATCCTGCTGAAGCCCACGAATGCTGCCCATAAAAGGATGAAAACGGAATAGAACGTGTATTTTCTGGTGGAATCGTTCCGAAGACCCATGATAGAACACATCGCGAAACCGAATGCATTCGCCGCATGAGCTGAGTAAAATCCGTACAGTCCGCCTCTTTTCTCCAGCATGTGAAGGCCATTGTCAAGCATGTAGGTGCTGTAGCATGGCCGGAGCCTTGCAACGGAATCCTTCACCAGATTGGCAAGCTGGTCCGAGATGGCGAAAGTGAGTGCTATGGAAATGATGATGACTCCTCCTTTTTTCCATCCTAGCTTAGCCACCATGAAAGCTCCTACCATGATGTACATGGGAATCCAGAACTTGATGTCCGAAAAAAGCACGACCGCCTGGTCCATGAAATGGACATGCAGACTATTGATGGCCAGAGTCAGGTTCTGGTCAAGTTCATGGAGATTCTGGATGAAAGGGGACATCGGGAGAGCCTTTATGAACCGTCGCTGTTCAGCATGTCCCAGAGAGCGTCTTTCAACTCGGGGATACCGTAACCGGTGACCGATGAAATGAAGATGTACGGCACATCCTCGGGAATGGATTCCTCAATACGGTCCATGGTCTTTTCATCGACAATGTCGCACTTAGTGACTGCAAGAAGCCTGTCCTTGGCAAGCAGTTCGGGGTTGTACTGCTCCAGCTCCTTCAGCAGAATCTCATAGCAGAGGGCGACATCCTTTTCATCTGCCGCCACCATGAAAAGCAGTACGGAATTCCTCTCGATGTGACGCAGGAAACGAAGACCGATTCCTTTCCCTTCGTGCGCGCCTTCGATGATTCCGGGGATGTCGGCTATGACGAAAGACTTGTCGTCATAATACTGCACTATGCCGAGATTCGGTTCAAGAGTAGTGAAAGGATAGTTGGCGATCTTCGGCTTTGCTGAAGTGACAGTCGAAAGGAGAGTGGACTTTCCGGCGTTCGGGAATCCTACGAGCCCCACATCAGCAAGTACCTTCAATTCAAGAATGAACCATCCCTCCTCTCCTTCCTCTCCGGGTTGAGCGTATCGTGGGGTCTGGTTGGTGGCGCTCTTGAAATTGTTGTTGCCGAGGCCGCCCTTGCCTCCACGGCAGAGGATTTTCTCTTCTCCGGGCTCTATCATCTCGAAAAGGATTTCTTCCGTCTCGGCGTCTTTGACGACTGTTCCGACAGGGACGTCCAGATAGATGTCAGTGCCCTGTTTCCCATGGCACAGTGCCGCTCCACCGGGCCCTCCGCTTTCAGCGTGGACGACTTTGCGGTACTTCAGGTGTATCAGTGTCCAGAACTGGGGGTTGGCCCTTAGGATGACATGGCCTCCCCGGCCTCCGTCACCTCCGTCAGGTCCTCCTTTTGGGATGTATTTCGCTCTATGCAGATGCATTGAACCCGCTCCTCCGTGACCGGATGAACAGAAGATCTTTACGTAGTCTATGAAATTGCTTTCGGCCATGGTCCGTCTATATTGGGATGAAGGTGGCAGTATGTTATTTCCGGCATTCAAATGTGCCCGTCACGATTGCAAATATAGGGTCTTTCCTTCTAAAACAGATGTTCTGGGGACGTTTTTTGGAAAGAGTGATTATTTTTCATTTTAGCTTAAACCTTTAATCATTATACGTGTCAAATCATATGGCTCCGAATATTAAGTGAAATTAAGTCCGGAATAAGACTTTGGCCGGATTGTTGTATTCACTTTACCCCGGAACCTAGTGTTATATATTGTTGGTTAGGATAGAGGTGCGGTTCTTTGCCGCACCTTTAGTCGGAAAAAACGAATTAAAATCATAGAACAATGAAAAAAACAATCAGCATTATCGCAGCGGCGATGCTGGCTTTTGTGCCGGTATTCGCTCAGGGACCTGGAGGCTTCCCTGGTGGTGGATTCCAAGGTGGCCCCCGTGGCCAGCGTCCTGAGGGACAGCGTCCCGAGGAGCCCCGTCTTTCCGTAGAGGAGATCGTCCAGAACCGCACAGCGGAAATGATACAGAAGTACACTCTCAATGATGCACAGGCTGCACAGCTTACGGAACTCAACAACCGTTATGCCGGCAAGATCCAGTCATTGGGCGCAGCTAACGCGATGAGGGACCAGATGCCCAATTTCGCCGAGATGAGCCAGGAAGAGCGTCAGCAGATGATGAACGACATGGCCAACCGTATGGAGGAAATGCAGAACCGGATGGCGGAGATGCAGCAGAACGAATCCATGTACGAGGAAGGTCTCAAGGCTATTTTCGACAAGAAACAGCTCAAAGCCTACACTAAGGACAAAAAGAGGGAAGAAATGCAACAGCAGCAGAGAATGCGTGGCCAGTTTGAGCGCGGCTTCGGCGGTGGCGGATTTCCCGGAGGCGGTGGCGGATTCCCCGGCGGAGGCGGATTCGGCGGTCCTGGTGGCGGCGGATTCGGCGGCCCCGGAAGATTCTAGCGGATATCCCCGGTTTTCAGATACAGTAGCGGGTCGGCGATTCGCCGGCCCGCTGTCGTACTAAGACTGTTCCGTTTCCAAGTTTCTTCTTGTCGCCTCCAAGTAGAACTCGCGTCTCATGTCGAGGGATATCGGATAATCCACTATTCTGGAACTTGCTGCCAGTCCGTCTTCGAGATTGCAGACGTACAGGTTGGAAATTTCAGACAGGAATAATCTGTCGTATCCTTTGTCGTGGTACTTCTGTAGAGAACGGATGTGTGAGCAGGTATGCTGCGCCTGTGAGTAGGTTATCGGATCCTTGCTGAATACGTACAGCCCCATGCTCTTGAAGTTTCCGTAGAAACCGCTGATGCATTTGGCGACCTTGCTGTCAATTACCCTTCTGAGTGGCAGAGCCATCGCCCAGTAGTCGTATTCTTTCGTTCCGATTATCTTCCCTTCTACCAGACCATAGGAATAACCGGTGTTCATCATCCGGTCGATGTCCTCCTGCTTGAATCCGATCTCGTCTCTGGGCTTGATGCCGGACATCTCCTTGAGAAGGGACTTGGCTACATCCTTGCTCTCCTTCATCGCCCTTGTCACCTCAATGCCCATTGTCTTGTGGTCGGGGCTCTGGAGGTCAGGCTTGTCCAGATTCACAAGAAGTTCGTACTCGGGGCCGATCAACCGCTCCAAGGTTATCTGTGCATAAAGCTCAAAGAAACATGTTCCCCATTTGCGCATAGCCAAAGATACCTATTATTGTTATACGTTGTTCAGCAAATCCTAAACAGATGAAGGCTTTGTGCCGAATTTGTTCTTGAACGCCCTTGAGAAACTGCTGAGTGAAGAGAACCCGACCATATAAGCGATTTCACTGACATTGTTCTCCCCGCCCTTCAAAAGTTCCTTGGCTTTTTCAAGTCTGGCACTCAGCAGGATGTCTTTTGGACTGTAACCTGTTATCTTCTTGACTCTGCTGAAGAATTGTGAGTAGCTTGTCCCCATTTCTTCCACGAGAGTATTCACTGTGAAAGTCTCATTTGAAAGATTCTCTTCAATAATCTGAGAGACTCTGGTGATGAACACCCTGTCGCTCTCTGAGGCCTTCTTAGGATTGCGGAGGGGAATTGACTGGCTGTTTTCAGGAGAGAGAGATGCTGAAGCTATCTTTTCGTAATTCTGAATGAGAGTAGAGCCTCTTGCCATGAGCAGTTCTTTATGAAACGGCTTTTCTATGAATGCGTCCGCTCCGGCATCATTCGCCTTCAGATTGCTGACAAGATCTTTGTTGGCGGAAATAAGAATAACCGGGGTGGACTCGCCTTTTGGAGAATGCTTGATTTTTGAGCACAATGAATATCCGTCAAGAGAGGGGAGTGTTGTGTCAAGAATCGACAGGTCAATATCGTTTTCCTCGAAAAGATCAAAAGCGTCTTTGCCGTTTGTGGCAAGGACCAGGGTGGCCACAGGTCTGAAGATGTCGGCGATAAGGTCCCTCAGCATTTTGTTGTTTTCGGCTATGAGGACGGTCCTTCTCTCAGGGAACTGGGCAGATAACGATTCGAACTTGCTGTCCGGCAGTGTCGGCGAGAAATCATCTTCGTCTTGGGGACCGTATCTTAACTCTTCGTTGCTATATGCATCTTTCCCTGACGGGACCAGGAATCCTATGCTGTCAGTTGTCTTGGAAACAATCCCTTTGTGGTTTTTCGAGATTCTGCTTAGCAGTTCAATTATCTCTTTTTCATTTTCAGGGTCAATACCCTTCTTTTTCATCTTTGAAAAATACCGCTTGAGGATTCTTTCTTTGATGGATTCAGGGCTACTGCAAGAAGAGAGAAGAATTCTGGAGTATTGCCCTTCATAATCGGGTATTGAATGACCGTATTTCTGCATGGCGTCTTCTGCCCGAATGGTTTCAGTTGTTATCCTTATCTCCTTGGATGGTCCATCGCCTGCAAGATGGCCGATGGATATTGAAATGAGTTTACTCATAAGTTCAACATCGAAGAACCCATTCTCATCTCCGGCCTCGTTAATGACCAAGGTGTTAGTGGAATCGGTCAATGACTTGATTCTATCAGCTGCTATTGTGATTATGGACTTGAGGTCGGCTTTCTCCACACCAAGAGCGGTTTCATTCCATTTGATGGAGTTCATTTCCTCTCCTGAAAGGTCTGCAATAAGCTTGGTCAAAGAGTCGAGCCCTCTTGAAATGGAATTCACCAGTTTTCTGCTTTCACCCTTAAGGTCTTTGTCTTCTTCAAGTTCTCTCACTGGAGAATACATCGCTGTAATTATGTTGATGTCATTCCCGTAATTCCGCGAATGCAAGATGAATCTTTTGGCTTCGTTTTCCATGCTGTCATAGACCCTTCTCGTTATAAGAAGAACCTCTTTGAGGAGATTCCTGTTGAAAATGAGCCATGCCACGAAAACCAGGATAGCAAGGATGAATGCGATGATGGTCAACTTGGCCCACCAGTGCTCCATCAAGGCTTTCTTTATTTTGAAGGGTATACTGATCTCAGATGGACTGTACTCTCCGTTCGTGGTCTGTACCCTGACTCTGAACACGTATTCTCCTCCTTCGAGATTGACATATACAGCCTCAGTGCTGTTACCGGCTTTTATCCAATCCTCATCATGCCCTTCCAACTTGTATTCATAAGAAAGGAATTCCGCTGAGTCGTAAGTGATCGCGGAATATGAAAACAACAAATTGTTGTTTTTTTTCGGTAGGACGAACATTTTTCCGTCAGTGGGCAGATTCAATCCTAAAGACATGATATAGTCCATTGACAAGGAAATATCTTTGCGTGCCGGAGTGTCGTAAGGATTGCACACTGTCAGTTCATGGTTGCTGGCGAATATGATCCTGTTGCCCAGGCTTGGAATATCCGCTTCGGTACCGCTGTTCAGGGAGTAATTCATGATCAGTTCTGAGTCTCCTGTCGGGACAGTGATTCTGCCGGAATTCAGTCTGCAGTATGCGATATAATGCCGGCAGCATATCCACATCCTGTCCCTGAAATAAACCAGACTTCTTATGCTGTTTTCAGGAAGCCCTTCCTCTTTCCCGTAGTGGGTGATGTTCCCGTTTTCAGGATAATAGACATATATCCCGTCATTGTCTGTCCCCGCCCAGATGTTACCATAATTGTCTACAGCCATGCATTCTGCCTCAACGTCCAACGGAATCTTTTCCCCTCCAGCAGTTTGGGACAACGCATAAATACCTTCCTTACCGTAGAGATAGAGATTCCCTTTTGCATCGGTATATGGATTATGGGAATATCCTTCAGGAAGAGTTTCCGACATACTGTTGTCATCATCGTCGAAAATGGTAATACGTCTTGGCGTGATTATCCCGACAGGATTCTCTCCTGAGCTGAACAACTTGGAATCGCTATAGTCTCCACTGAAAACTTTTCCAGAAGAGTAATGGATCCCGCCTTTGTCATTCCTTTCGTACAGGTACTTTGTGAGTACGCCGTCCCGGTTCACTGTCCATATATTGAGGTTTTTGTCCAGCAAAGCGCTGACGGATGAAGGGTTGTCCTCAAGTATGATCCTTGTCAGATCGTTGGTCTCTTTGGTCAATATGTTGAAAAGGTAAATCCCTCTGTCGGTGAATACCAGGGTGTTGTTGTCATGGGCGGAAGAGAACACTTGCCTGATGTATTCTGTAGCATGGAGTCCCGGAATCGTCAGGGTTTGAGTCTCCACATCCTTTGATATCGCTAGCACTCTTTGATTCTTGCATATGGCGATATTGTTACTTAGAGCTATACATGTACATGAGGTTACTCCAGAGAGGGTCTCGCTCTGCCATACTCTCGTAACTGAACCGTTTCTTCCGTTGAACCGGAATATCCCGATGTCCTTGATGCCTATAAGCAGCTCTCCATTGAAATCATCCGGTGACGTGAACAATACATTCCTGTCCTTGAACGGCAGAAGTGCATCCGGTAGGGGAGTATCTTTACATTCGGCGGACAGTATCTTGATTCCGTTCGTAGTCCCTATGTAGAATTCGCCCATATAGGAAGCGACGCTGTTCACCGATCCGGCATTGAAAACCTGTTTTCCTACAATTCGGAAATCACGGTCGAGGACGCTGACGGTATTGGATGGGCTGTCGGAAATTACGCAGACCATGTCCATGCCCATTGTAATAATCCGGGAATTTGCCAGGTCCTTGTCTTTGATTTCTCTTATGATTTCGCCTGTAGACTTGTTTATGTCGTACAATCCGTCTTCCGCAGATATCACAAGATCGCTTTCGCTCATGTTCGCGATACTGTTTATCCTTCCGACATCCAAGAGAATGTTCCTGGAGAAATCTCCTCCCTGAAAGAGTGTCAACCCTATGTCCGAGGCTACCCATAACCTTCCTTCTGTATCATTCCTGATGGACAGTATACAGTCGCTGGCAATGGACTCGGAACCGGTATTCCGGAATCTTTTATATTTGGTTCCGTTATATCTTAACAGGCCCATGTCAGTCCCAATCCATATGTATCCTTCTTTATCTTTCTCAATGCTTGATATGGCGGATCTCTTGTTCGATTCTTTTGCTGGAATTCCCATAGGGATCGAATAGCTTTCTTGTGCTGATGACTTTTCTGGATTATGGAGAAGTGAAAAGCACAAGATGATTGAGAGCATCAAAACTTTATTCTTCGGATTGCACATGATGTCCGGTTTTTGACTTTGATTTTTGATTTTGGGGTTGCGAGTGCAAGTTATGAAGATTTTGTTAAATTTCCGAAGATTTTGTAAAATGGACCGAATATTTTGCAAAATTTTATCGTTTTGTGATAAATCGTTTTATCATGAGACTTGCTAAATTTGCTTTGCAAAAAAGTTGAGGATTCTGTGCCTATTGTGGCTGTTGAAGTTTCCTTGACAGTGATGAGACCTCCGGTGTGAACTGCAGGCGGGTTACTATATATAATTATATGGTATACGGAGCGTGAATCAGATTACCCTATTTCTGATTCTGAAAAATTTCCGGCCCGATCACTTTTTGCCACAAAAGCGATTATTACCAACCATTACTTTATGTTCAACCCAAAATCAACACATCAACATGAAATCTAACTTTTTGAGATTTGCTGTTGCATTGTTCTCCGCATTCGCTATTTCAGTAGGAATAGCCAGTGCCCAGCAGAATGTGACAGTGACCGGTACGGTCGTTGACGACAAAGGTGAGCCCGTAGTTGGTGCTGCACTCCTCGTGAAGGGAACTCTTCAGGGAACAGTTACTGATGAATACGGTGCTTTCTCTCTGGAAACCAGGTCAAATGCTGTTCTCGAGGTTTCGAGCATCGGCTATGCTACCCAGGAAGTTCCCGTCAACGGTAGAACCACCATCAACATCACTCTCGCAGAGGATACCACCGAGCTTGAGGAGACTGTTGTCATCGCTTATGGTGAGGCTCGTGCTCGAGACTTTACCGGAGCTGTCCAGCAGATCAATGTGACCAACTCTCCTCAGTCGATGATGGGTTTCACCAACCCGACTGAAATCCTCCGTGGTAATGTTCCTGGTATGCAGGTTACCCCTCCTAGCGGAGTAGGCCAGGCCGGCTCAATGCTCGTCCGTGGTCGTCGTAGCCTCGGTGCATCATCCAATGAGCCTCTGCTCGTTGTCGATGGTATGATCTACAAAGGTAACATGACCAACATCGACCCTAACAACATCGAGTCAATCCAGATCCTCAAGGATGCTTCTTCACTCGCCGCTTACGGTTCACAGGCTGCTCAGGGTGTTATCATGATCACCACAAAGAAGGGTATGGTCGGAAAACCGAACATCGAATTCTCCACAACCCAGTCTTTCAACACTCCTACCTTCAAGCGTGACTGGATGGATGCCAAAGAGTATGTCCATCTGCGTAATGCCCGTGCCGGTAGGTATGACAATATGGAAGATACTTCTTTCATGTCCGCTATTGAGCTGAAGAACTGGAACAATGGCAATAACCCTAAAGCCACAAACTGGTTTGACCTTGCTACCAGAGTCGGTCATACTCAGAACTACAACGCTCGTGTAAGCGGCGGTTCCGAGACCTTCAACTATTCATTCAGCTTCGGCCGTTCAATCCAGAACGGTGTACAGATCGGTAACAACTTCAACCGTACAAGCATCAACACCCGTCTCAATGCCAAGATCAACAAGTACATTGAGGCAGGCCTGACTATGGACTATTCAGGAACTTCATCTAAGGGAGCCTCTTCCAATATGCAGATGGAAAGGGCCAGCCCGCTTGGAAGTCCTTACTTCGACAACACTCACAAGATGAGGAAGTTCCCTTCGGGAGACGATACAACTACCACCAACCCTCTTTGGGGAACTGATGACGCTTCCGGTGCTGAAAGGGAGATGACAGGTGACCGTACCACTTACAACGGTTTCCTCACACTGAAAGCCCCTTGGATCGAAGGCCTCAGCTACAAGTTCAATGTCTCTTATGGAAAGAACAAGTCAGAGAACCTCTCCTTCTTCCATGAGTCATACTATCCTTCAATGCCTTCAGGAATGAACGAGGATGACTATACTGAATTCGACCTCAAGTCGGCTAACGGTTCAGTGAGCCATAACAACTCAATCAACTGGGTCATTGATAACATCATCACCTACCAGCATACTTTCGGCCGCAAGCACAGCCTCAACTCTTCTCTCGTTTACACAAGGGATAGTGACCTTGCAACCGGCTTCTCAATGTCTGGAACTGATTTCGCTGACTTCGGAAACACCCTCCTCGGATGGTATGGCCTCAACCAGGCTTCTACCCGTAACGTCAATGCAGGTTCTTATTCACTGCACAACGATATCGGTTATCTCATCCGTGCGATGTATTCATATGACGCACGTTACTCTGTGAACCTCTCCTTCCGTCGTGACGGTTCTTCAGTGTTCGGAGCCAACAGGAAATGGGGTAACTTCCCTGCAGTCGGTCTCGCTTGGACAGTCACCAACGAGAAGTTCATGAAGAACAACAAGACCTTCGATGACCTCAAACTCAAGGTTTCTTGGGGTATCAACGGTTCTCAGACTCTCGCTCCTTACGGAACCCTTTCAACTGTACAGCTCGGACGTGCCGCTAACGGTCTGGTTACCGAAAACGGCATAATCTACAGCCAGAAGGTCGCTACTATCGGTAACCCTAACCTCGGCTGGCAGAAGTCAGAGTCACTCAACTTCGGTGCTGAATTCTCAATTCTCAAGAGAAGGATCTCCGGTGAAATCAACGGTTACGTCTCAAAGACCACTGACCAGATCTTCGCCCGTACAATTCCTATCATGGGAGCAGGTGTGAACAGCCAGCAGGCTACCATGGGCCAGATCAACAACTGGGGTATCGAGGCCAACATCAATACTGTCAACATCCAGAGGAAAGACTTCAGCTGGACCTCCAACATCACCTTCAACCTCAACCGTAACAAGCTCATCAAGCTTTGGGGCGGTGAAAATGAGGAAGATGACCTTTCCCGTGGATTCTTCATCGGAAGGTCTCTCGATACAGTTTGGTGGTATGATTCTGACGGCGTTGTCCAGGAGGATGGCAAGGGATCCCTCGTCACCCGTAGGGCTGGTGAAGGTAACACCATCGACCAGGATGGAAACGGTGTCCTTGACAACAACGATAAGATTCACCTCGGTAACAGCCGCGAGAACTTCCGCGTGACTTGGGGCAATACAATCTCCTACAAGAATGTACAGCTCTACTTCATGCTCAACTGGACCGCTGGCGGTCATGGATATGCTCTTGCCGACAACACCTTCGCTTACAAGACCAATGAAGGTTTCAACTACTGTAGCTATATGGACATCCCTTATTGGACTCCTCAGAATCCTTCCAAGACCCATGTCGCCGCTACATTCCGTGATCAGGATGAGACCTGGAGGGTTTACAACTCATATGCAAACGTACGTCTCCAGAACCTCAACCTCTCTTACAACCTTGGTAAGCTCGTAAAGAACTGGGGTATCAACGGTGCCCGCATCTATGTCTCCGGTTCCAACCTCTTCTACATCGCTCCTAAGTGGAAACTCAGCGATCCTGATGGACGTGGTCGTCAGGGTATGATGATGAGGACTTACACAGTCGGTCTCAGCATTTCATTATAATCACCAAATCAATGACTATTACGATGAAAAAGATATTTGCAAGTTTCCTTCTCGCTTCCTTGGCTCTCGGCTCTTTCGTAGCCTGCGAGTCCGAGAAAGACTTCCTCACTGAGAAGCCGAAGGCGCAGTTCTCCATCGACAACGCCTATCAGACCTCCGCGCAGGTGCTTTCTACTGTCGTTTCCGCATATGCTAGCGTCGGTGCCATCAACTATGGAGTCACAAATGCTATGCAGAGTGATGAGATGACATACTTCAGTGTGTTCGGTGCTGCTACTTCCATCATCAACAACTGGAATAACCTCGGTACCTGGAACGGTATGAACGCAAAGACCGTTTGGGATACCGACTACCAGATCATCGCTTATGCGAACCAGGCTCTTTATGCTTGTGGTCTTGAATCCATCACATGGTCTTCTGATGCCGAAAAGACCGCTATCAAAGCTGAGGCTCTCTGCCTTCGTGGTTATGCTTACCTCCGTCTTGGTGAACTTTTCGGTGGTGTTCCGCTAGTGACTGAGTATTCTGAGGATCTTCGTTTCGACTATCAGCGCGCATCACGCGAAGATACTTACAAGCAGGCAATCGAGGACCTTACCTTCGCATACCAGAATCTTCCTGAGAAACCTGAAATCGGTCGTGTCGGAAAGGGCGCTGCTGCCATAATGCTTGCGGAAGCTAACCTCGCTGCCGGCGATTATGACAAGGCTATCAGCTTTGCTCAGGAATGCTACAAGATCCATCCCCTCATGACCAAGCGTTTCGGAGTTCGTGCAGATCCTAAGGATACCGGCATGAACCTCGGAGTCCCTAACTATAATGAAGAAGGTACAGTTTACAGCGACCTCTTCTACAAGCAGAATCCTCGTCTTAAGGAGAATACTGAGGCAGTTTGGGTTCTTTTGAGCGCAAAGTCTTTCGCAGAGTATTCGGCAAACTCTTCGGTTATCCGTACCATGACTCACGCCAGCTATGCACCTGCTCTCCGTGACGTTCCCGCTCTTAAGGCTGATCTGCAGGGCGACTACAAAGGAAAACCTTGGGCTGACGGACAGTTCGACAATATCTACGGTGTTGTGAACGGTCGTAAGACCTCTATCCCTGCTATCATGGGTGCAGGTGTACCTTTCACCGGCCACCCCAGCTGGTTCGCTTGCGTACAGGTTTGGGATGACGATCACAACAAGGGAGCTGATGACCGTGGCAAGGAAGGTGTGGCTATCCGCCGTAAGTATCCTGTCACCAACAAGGAACATCCCAATTGGAACAAGCAGGACAACTCCAAGCCTTATGGCGCCGGTTCAGGTTGGGTCGGTTGGGAAGATCTCGACAAGACCAACTTCAACCAGTCTATGGAGTTCTTCCAGATCCATGACAAGAGGACCCCTATCGACGCTTGGGGATATGACGAGAACACTTACTTCTCAAGTGGTGTGTTCGGAGCACGTATTTTCCGTGACTGGTACATGTACCGTTCCGCTGAAGCTTACCTCATCGAGGCAGAAGCAAAACTGCGTAAGGGTGACAAGAACGGAGCCGCAGCAGCAGTCAACGTCCTTCGTAACCGTGCGAACGCTACTCCATTCACGGCTGATGAAATGACCCTTCAGGTTCTCCTTGATGAAAGGTGCCGTGAGCTGATGTATGAAGAGGACCGTTGGGCTACCTTCCTCCGTCAGGAGCCTGAAACATGGAAGACACGTATCTGGTCTTATGGTATGTGGTCTTATGATCCTGCCAAGGGTACTCTCAACAAGAACGCCAAGCTCTTCCCTGACACCCAGCAGGTCAATGCTGCCAATGGTGGTCAGTCTCCTGCACTCGCTTGGGACCTCTGGCCTATCCCTCAGACTTATGTCGACCTCAATACCGACAATCCTGAAGGCATGAAGCAGAACCCTGGCTGGTAGTAGTCAACAATTTAGCTTTTGATTGAATTTGGCACCCATGCTGGTGGCGTGGGTGCCATTTTCAGAAAGATTCCTTTTTTAAAGAAATCTAACCGGTTCGGGCAGGAATGTCCTCTCCGGTTCCAGACAATCAACCAAATCAATCACAAATATGAAGACGCGGACTAATTTGTTCATTGGCGCGGTCCTGCTTCTAGGCGCAGGCATCGCTTTCGTCTCCTGCGGACAGAAATGGCAGGAGGAACCTTCCACAGGTTACAACGTCATCACCCAGAAAGGCGGTAAGACTTTGGGTTACAGTCCTTCTTCCGGAGTGCAGATCCTCACTAAAGGAGGATTCGCATTCAAGGATCTCAACCGTAACGGCAAACTCGATGTCTATGAAGACTGGAGAAAGGCACCCGAGGAGAGGGCCAAAGACCTTGCTTCACAGCTTTCTATCGAGGAAATCGCCGGCCTTATGCTTTACAGCGCACATCAGGCTGTCCCTGATGAGAACATATCTGATGCGCAGAAGAAGTTCCTTTCTGAGGACAATCTTCGTGCTGTCCTTGTGACAAGGGTCGGTTCTCCTGAGATCGCAGCCAAGTGGAACAACAATGTCCAGGCTTTCGTGGAAGGCGTCAATCACGGTATTCCGGCCAACAACTCTTCAGACCCTCGTCACGGAGCTGTCGCTACCGCTGAATTCGATGCCGGTAACGGCGGAACCATTTCCATGTGGCCTTCAAGCCTCGGTATGGCCGCCACATTCGATCCCGACATCGTCGAGCAGTTCGGACAGATCGCTTCCAAGGAGTACAGGGCCCTCGGTATAGCTACCGCCCTTTCACCTCAGATTGACCTTGCTACTGAACCCCGCTGGGGCCGTTTCAACGGTACTTTCGGTGAGGATCCTGACCTTGATGTAGATATGGCAAGGGCTTATGTGGACGGATTCCAGACATCTGAAGGTGATACTGAAATAAAAGACGGCTGGGGATTCGAGAGTGTCAACGCCATGATCAAACACTGGCCCAGCGGCGGTCCCGAAGAGGGTGGACGTGACGGCCACTACAGCTACGGTAAATATGCCGTCTACCCTGGCGACAATCTGGCTACTCAGATCAGGCCTTTCGTTGAGGGTGCATTCAACCTCAAAGGAAAGACCAAGGCCGCTACCGCAGTCATGCCTTACTATACCATCTCCTACAACCAGGATCCTTCCGGAGAACAGAACGGTAACAGCTACTCCAAGTATATCATTACCGACCTTCTCCGTGAGAAATACGGATTTGACGGTGTAGTATGTACTGACTGGAACATAACCAAGGATTACTTCCATGTGGAAGGATTCGAGGGCAAGTGCTGGGGCAATGAGACTCTCACTGAAGCCGAACGTCACTACAAGGTCATCCAGGCAGGTGTCGACCAGTTCGGTGGAAACAATGACAAGGGACCCGTCCTCGAGGCTTACCAGATGTGGGTGAAGGATTTCGGTGAGGAAAGCGCAAGGGCAAGATTCGAAAAGTCTGCTGAAAGGCTTCTCATGAACAGCTTCCGCACTGGCCTGTTCGAGAACCCTTACCTCAATGTCCAGAAGACGGTCGAGGTTGTAGGTAACCCTGACTTCATGAAGGCAGGATACGAGGCTCAGCTCAAGTCCATCATCATGCTCAAGAACCATGCGAACGTTCTTCCCAGGAAGGGCCGTGCAAAGGTCTACATCCCTCAGTATTATGAGGCCGGAAGAGGTTCCATGTTCGGTGGTGCAGCTACCCAGGGCCGTTGGGTTGATCCTGTAGCAGGCTCTATGGTCAGCAAGTATTTCGATCAGGTTACCAATCCCAAGGATGCCGATTTCGCGATCGTGTTCATCAACGCTCCTGCATCAGGCAGCGGTTATGACGTGGCTGACCGTGAGAAGGGCGGCAACGGATACGTTCCTATCAGCCTCCAGTATGAGGATTACACCGCTACTTACGCTAGGGAGACCAGTATCGCCGGTGGTGACCCCTATGAGGCTTTCACCAACCGTACTTACAAGGGCAA
>DBWN01000183.1:27326-31299 GCA_002308935.1 Bacteroidales bacterium UBA1237
GTGATCAACATCTCAAGACCTATGGTCATGTCTGAGATCGAGAGCTTCACTGACGCTATTCTCCTTTCATTCGGCGTTCAGAACCAGGCTATTCTTGATGTCATCAGCGGTGCTGTGGAGCCTTCAGGGCTTCTTCCTATGCAGCTCCCCGCATCCATGCGTACTGTTGAAGAGCAGTTCGAGGACGTTCCCAGAGATATGGAATGCCACAAGGATGCTGACGGTCATGTCTATGATTTCGCATTCGGTATGAATTGGAGCGGTGTCATCAATGACGCCCGCGTCAACAAGTATAAATAGAAGCAATATTCTGGTAAGCCGGGGAGGGTATCGGTCCTCCCTCGGCTTCCAAAACACAAGACTATGAAGAAGAGCCATTTACTGTTAGCTGCATTTTCGGTAGTAGCCGCTTTGTTTATTTCGGCGGGTATTACTTCTTGCACCAAGGCTCCTGTCCAGGATACTTACATGTGGTATCCCGGACAGCTTGCAGCTTATCTCCAGACCAGGCTTAGGCAGGAGTCAAGGGAAAGATGCAAATTCGTCGGTTATCCCGGAAAGTTCTTCCCTCCGAAGGATGTGGCATATTTCAGGACTAAAGCTAAAGAAGCGGACGTGCAGGCTATAAAGTGGAGCAGCCCTGGAGATGTTACCGTATCCAATGAGAACGGATACGCCGTATTCACCGTGAAGACTGACGGAACACGTCTTCCTTCTCTTTTTGTCGAAGGAGTCAAGGTCTCCGACTGGGAAGCAAGTTTCGATGGGCAAACTTGGGTTCTTCCCGAGAATGATCCTCGATTCAATACTGCAGCCAAGTGTCCTGACAACCGTCAGGAGATAACCGTACCTATCGCACCTGCGAAGGTCGATATCCTCGAGAACGGGGACATCCTTGTCGACTTCCATGAGCTGGAGATGGGCGACGTGAAGTTCACTGCTGAAGGTAAGGCTGAACTCTCCTTCTTTGTCGGCGAGAGCCGTATGGAAGTGATGAGCGACAATACAGCAAGAAACGAGCAGGTTGATATCCCCTCCGAGACTGTTGACGGAAGACGCAGCATTACTCTTCCGGAAAGGGCTCTCAGGTATCTCCGTATATCTCCGAAAGGGGAGTGCAAGGTAAGTGACATCTCTTTCGAGACCCATATGTGGCCGGTGGAGAACCTGATGACCTTCGAGTGCAGTGATGAAGGATTCAACGCGATTTTCAATCAGGGCGTGAAGACTCTTCACACCTCAATGCACAACTTCTACCTTGACGGAATCAAGAGGGATTACCTCCCTTGGGCTATGGACGCTGTTCTCGGAACAATCGGAGGTGACTATCTTTTCGGTGACCGTCAGGTGACCAGGAACGGCATATCTGTAGCTTTGATGCCCCCTCATCCCCAGACATCCGATTGGGGAATTCCCGACTATCCTCTGCATGCGCTCATAGGAATTGAGCACGATTACATGAGGTACGGAGATTTCACGACCGCTGACATGTTCAAGGACCGCATCCTTGACCAGATGGCTCTGTATGAGTCCGTCCAGGATGAGGAAGGGTTCCTTACCGCCGCAAGACCCTCATCCGGATTCACACCCGGATGGGCACGCAAGGAAGGTCCTGAATCTATGGGAAGGGCGGCATACGCTCAGATGATGCTCAAGGAGAATTTCCGCATAACCGCTTTCCTTTGCAAGCATTGGGGAGAGAAAGAACTCGCGGCTCGTTATGAGAAGAGGGCTGAGGAACTTTCCGCATCCATCATGAAACATTTCTGGAGCGAAGAGAAGAAGGCTTTCATAGACGGATACAAATCTGACGGCTCCCTTGACGAAAGGGTGTCACCTCACGCTCAGTATTGGGGTGTGATCTCTGGCTTGTATCCCGAGAAATACTATGACGCTCTTTACACAGAAGTGCTCCCTTCTATTCCTTCGTATTACAAGGATGTCAGCTATGACAAGGGATACGAGGTCCTGGCTTATGCCAAGGCCGGCCATATCAAAGAATGCCTCGTCTTCCTTGACAGGGTGTTCGGTGATTGGATACGTCAGGGACATACCCGTTTTCCTGAGAATTTTCAGCCTGAAGCTTCCAAGGAAGAACAACTGGTATTCTATCGCAGGCCTTTCGGCCTGAGTCTATGCCATGGTGCCAACGGTACACCCGGTGTCGCCGCTGCGCTTTTCGGAATAATAGGCTTCAGCCAGAATCTTGATCATGCTGGAGTTTATACCATCAAGCCCGATCTTGCCGGAATGCAATGGGCGAAAGCCACATTCCCTGTAGCTGAAGGAATGATTTCAGTGGAGGTCAATGGAAAAGACGTAACAGTGTCTTCTCCTAAGGGCTGCCGAGTAAAAATTGACAAATCAAGACTTTAATGCTCTTTGCAGGAAAACCAAACCAAATAGAAACACTAAACAACACAATAACAGATATGAAGAAAACACTTATTGCTATCGCGTCGGTACTCCTGCTTTCAGGAAGTATGGCGTTCGCTGACAGCCGCGCGTCCATCAAGGATCTGCGCATCCAGAATGCTGACAGCCCCATTGCTGTGGAGGACAAGCATCCGGTCATAAGCTGGAGAATGGAATCCGCAACCAAGGGCGCAAAGCAGACCGCTTACCAGATTGTCGTCAATAGGGAAGTTGACGGCAAAGAAATCTGGAACACCGGAAAGGTGGAGAGCGACCGTTCTATCGGTATCCCTTATCAGGGAATCGCACTCCAGGCTGAGAAGGGTTATTCCGTCAAAGTTACTGTTTGGGACAAGGACGGAGCAGCTCATGATGCTTCGACCCGTTTCGAGACGGGTATCATGAACCCTCGTATCTCCGCATGGAACGGAGCTGACTGGGTGGGCCTGAAACAGCTGAAACTCGATGCCTCTTCAGCAGCCTTGTTTGAGATCAACACTGACTTCCGTCTCAACAAGGGTGATGTCGCATCCATCGTCCTCGGTGCTGATGATTTCCGTCTGAAGAACGGATTCCTCAATGACTTCGGTACCCAGACTGATGTCCATTACATCAAAGTGGACGTTGACTATGCGGCAAAGGAAATCCGTCTTTGGAGAGTAGGTTACTACAAAGAGGATTCCTCCACCAAGCCTTTCATCACCATAAACAAGGAGAACTATCCTCAGGTAAACCTCGATGATGTGTTCGCTGCAAAGGCAAAGGGTGATCTCCACAATATCAGCGTCAACGTGTCAGCCGGGAGCATCAACTTCACAGTTGACGGTGTCGATGTCGTTACTGCTCCTCCTCAGCAGAGAGGCGGTTTCGGTGGAGGCGGTGGCGGCGGATTCTCCGTCGGTATGCAGGGCGGTCCCGCACGTAGGGCTTCAAACTTCACACTCAACAAACTCGGTTCAGGCGGAAACTATCCTCCTTACCCTATCCTCAGCTCCGTAGGTTTCGGTGCCGCTCCCGGTTCAGAGGTCGTCTATTCCAACTATAAGATCCTCTTCGCTGGACAGAGCGGTGACAAGCTCGCTTTCGATGCCAACCACGGTGAGGGATACTCAATCTTCGCAAATCTTCCCGGTGTTTCTGTAAACGGTGGCAACATCGTTGTAAGCGGAACCGGTGCTAAGGAGCAGGTCGTCTATGCTGATCCCAGCTATGGTGCTGAAACCATGCTCAGAAGCGAGTTCAAGACCAACGGCAAAGCCATCAAGTCAGCTAAGCTCTATGCTTCTGCGATGGGTGTGTTCAACGTTTATCTGAACGGGAAGAAGGTCGGTGAGGACTGGTTCGCTCCTGGTGACAGCCAGTATCGTGAGACCATGTGCTATCTTGCATATGACGTTACCGATATGATCAAGAACGGCCAGAACGCCATCGGTGCGGAACTCGCACCCGGCTGGTATACCGGCTATCTTACCTTCACAATCACGAACTACAACTTCTTCGGTGACTATGAGGCTTTCCTCTCAAGGATAGTCGTCACCTACGAGGACGGAACCAAAGA
>DBWN01000183.1:31332-34685 GCA_002308935.1 Bacteroidales bacterium UBA1237
AGCGGCAGTTTCTTCATGGGTGAAAGGTACGACGCTTCCAAGGAAGCCGCCGTCAAGGGATGGAATGAGGTCGGCTTCAACGATTCAGCTTGGATTCCCGCTCAGAAGATTGAGAAACGTGACTGGATGGACTTCGACCTCGTAGCACGTTATGACGAAGTCGTCCGCCTCAGGGAGACCCTCACTGCCAAGAGCGTCATGCCTACCCACAGCGCTGACGGACACACCTACATCTACAACATGGGTGTCAACATGGTAGGTGTTCCTTCTGTTACTATCCCCGCAGGTTATCTGCAGAAGGGTGACAAGGTCATCTTCGCATTCGGCGAGCAGGTATATCCCGGTCTCAAGGGTGACAAGAAGGAATATGTCGACCGTTTCGGCAAGAAGGGACGTGGAGTAGCAGGACAGCTCCTCTTCGAGACCAACCGTGCCGCTATGGACGTTGATGTATATGTAGCAGACGGAAGCGGAGCTGTAACCATCCAGCCTTCTGCAACCTACAGAGGATATCAGTACATCCAGATCACTCTTCCTTCACATGTCGGTGCACTTCCTCTTGAAAACGTCAAGGGACTCGTTCTTTCGTCTTCAGAGATTCCTACCGGAAAGTATGTCGCCACGACTTCTGACGGAAAGACTGACAAGCTCGTAAACCAGCTGTTCAAGAATATCCAGCGCAGCCAGCTCGGTAACTTCTTCACCATTCCTACTGACTGCCCTCAGCGTAACGAGCGTATGGGTTGGACCGGTGACGCACAGGCATACACCCGTACAGGTATCTACAATGCCCACACCCAGAACTTCTATCGTCAGTGGATGGTAGCTCTCCGTGCTGACCAGGGTGTCGGAAGTGACACTGAGGTTCCCGGAGGTATCGGTTCCACCGTTCCTACTTACAACCGCACAGACGATCCTTCTTTCGCTACAGGTACCACATGGTCTGCAGCTGTTTGCCAGGTTCCTTGGCAGATGTACATCCAGTACGGTGACACCCAGATCATCGAAGAGAACATGGATACCATGATGGATTGGCTCAACGGTATGGCCTTCTACAAGACCAGCGACGCTCATCCTTACCTCTCTTCCAAGGCTACCGGTCTTGCTGACTGGCTCGCTCTTGACAGCCGTACCCCCTCCGACCTCGTCAATAACGCGATCTACATCTACATGATGGAGGTTACCGCTATCATGGCTGAGGCTATCGGAAGGGATGACTATGCTGCCGTTCTCCGTGATCGTCACGAGAAGGCCAAAGCTGACTGGAACAGCGCTTACGTCAACCCTGTCACCGGTAAGACACGTGACCTCAACGGTCAGACCATCCATACTCAGGCATCCTATGCTACTCCTCTGAACTTCAATGTGTTCAGCGATGAGAACAAGGCAAAGGCCGAGGCTTATCTTGCAGGACTCGCAGCCAACCCGAATTCAAGCGGCCCTACCGCTCAGGAGAAAGAGGCTGAAAAGGATCTCGCACCTGCTGCACCTCAGGGAGGTGGACGTGGCATGGGCGGCGGTGGCGGCTTCGGCGGAGGCCCCACTACCAGTAATTTCAAGCCTTGGACTATCACAACAGGATTCTCCGGAACTCCTAACATCCTTCCTTCACTTTCAAGAGGCGGATATACTGAAGAGGCGTTCAAGATGATCACTTGCACTGATTTCGCATCATGGCTCTATCCTGTAACCGAGGGCGCTACCTCAGTATGGGAGAGGTGGAACTCTTATGACAACGCTTTCTCAAGTCCTTCTTCGAACAGCATGAACTCATTCAACCACTTCGCACTCGGTGCTGTTGGATCTTGGATGTATGAGTTCCAGCTGGGTATCACTACCGACCACGGCAACGGAAAGGCTAGCTACAAGGACTTCGTCCTCCAGCCTTCAGCCGCCGGCATCTATACCTCATTGGAAGGAAGCTATGAGTCCAACTACGGAACTATCAAGAGCGCATGGAAGGCTGACAAGGGCAAGATGACCTCATACAAGGCCACTGTACCTGCCAACACCCAGGCTACCCTCTATCTTCCTGTTGACGCCGCCGTTACGAACTTCGGCACCACCGAAGGTGTTGAATATGTCGGCATCACTACCAGGAACAACGTCAGGGTCGCTCAGTACAAGCTCATCGCAGGTGAGTATGAATTCACCATCGGTGCTGCTGCAGTTTCCGTGAAGTAATCCTGATCATTCGATTCATGGGGCGGAATTGAATTCTGCCCCATGTTTCATGTATAATAATGAAAGATTATGAAAAGCTATTCTTTATTGATTCCTGTGATTCTCCTTTTCGCGGCTTGTTCAGGAAGCGAAAAGCAAGTTGATCCTGCCAGGGTCGTTGCTAACCCTATCGACCTCAATTATGCTTTCCACGGAGCGTCAAGCGGCTTCGGCGGCGGTTTCGGAGGTTATTCTCCTACCGGACCTTATGCATATAAACTGGAAGAGCAGCAGAAAGCTAGAGCCGCACAGCAGCAGCGTCGTGGTGGAGCACCCGGAGGCTTCACAATGCCGGCTGGCCCCAGAGTGGACAACTCCGCAGGATCAAGGGAGTGTGCTGACCCTGTTGTCGAACCCTACAACGGCAAGTATTTCCTCTTTCCCTCAAAATCCAGAGGATACTGGTACTCCGAGGACATGAAGGACTGGAAGTATGTGACTTCAGACATCCTTCCTCTTGATCTTTACGCCCCTTGTACAATGGTGTACAACGGAGAACTCTATTGGATGACATCCGATATCAATGAGCTCTACAAGACCACTACTCCCGAGGACGGCAATTCTTGGAAGCTTGTCACCGACAACCTGATGCCTTATCCCGAGGATCCCGGTAGAACCGGTCATGACCCGGATCTCCTTCCGGATGATGACGGAAGGGTGTATCTTTTCTGGGGATGCAACAACAGGGATGACATCCACGGAATCGAACTTGACCCGAAGAACAATTTCGCATCGGTAGGGGGCAATGTCACACTTATCCGTCATATGGAGGCTGTTTACGGCTGGGAGCATCCCGGAGACAAGAACGAGACCTCCAATCCCGGCTTCAATGAAGGCGCCAGTGCTATCAAAATCAACGGGAAATACTATCTTCAGTACGCTTCCCCCGGAACCGAGTTCGACTCTTATGGCGACGGTTTGTATGTCTCTGACCATCCACTCGGACCTTATACCCACGCTTCCTATTCTCCTATCAGCATCAAGCCGGGAGGATTCCTGACTGGAGCAGGACACGGAGACACTTTCATTGACAAATACGGCAATTACTGGCATGTGGCTTCAATCGTCATAGCCCAGAGGATGAACATGGAAAGGAGGATCGGATTCTTCCCGATGATTCTCACTGAAAA
>DBWN01000183.1:34795-35537 GCA_002308935.1 Bacteroidales bacterium UBA1237
AAGGAGATTTCCGTATCATCCACCCTTGAAGGACACCCTGCCGCTAACGCTTCCGACAACACCATCAAGACCTGGTGGAGCGCTCAGACAGGCGAACCTGGAGAGTGGATCTGCATTGACCTCGGCGGAGTGAAGAGGGTCAACGCCGTCCAGACCAACTTTGCGGATGAAGGATTCGGAATGTATGATCCCGCAAATCCCAAATCTCCCTACAAGTACGTTATTGAGGTATCGAAGGACGGTAAGTCATGGACTGCTGTCGCTGACAAATCCGCCAATGATACGGACAACCCCCACACCCTTGTCGTACTTCCCAAAGCTGTCAAGGCACGTTTCGTCAAGATAACCAACTGCGGAAACCTCACCGGCAAGTTCTCGGTAATGGATCTGCGCGTATTCGGACTCGCGAAAGGCAAGGCTCCCGCAGCGGTGGATGATTTCAATATCGGAAGGGGAGACAACCGTCAGAGGATGACCTTCAATTGGACTCCTGCAGCCGGTGCCCAAGGTTACATACTGCATTGGGGAACCGATCCTGATGAACTCTACTCGACATGTGAGAGTCTTATTCCCGAGATCGAACTGGGTATGTTCTCTACCGACCAGGATTACTATTTCAGGGTGGACTCCTTCAACGAAAGTGGTCTCACGACAGGCAAGACCGTAAAGCACGTTGACTGACGACGCAGTTCCCCGTAAATGATAATGGCCGCACTCTTTGCAGGGTGTGGCCATTTTCTGC
>DBWN01000048.1:0-338 GCA_002308935.1 Bacteroidales bacterium UBA1237
AAGGGGAACAACGGGGAGAAGATCGCGGGGAAGGCTGCGATCACGATGCCGCTTGGCGGCGTTCCCGAAGTGACGGTGGACGGCAGCGGGACGGACGCGGTGTCGATCGTGTGCGACCCTGCGGTGAAGATAGGGAAGAGCGAGACGAGCTACACGGCCTTCTGGGTAGTGCTTCCACCGGTGACGTTCACGGGCGGCTTCGAGATCACGGTGGTGGACGACATGGGCGGCACGTACACGAAGGCGACGACGAAGAAATATACGGTGAAGCGGAACACGCTTGACTATATGAAAGAGCTGAAGGTGGAGCCGACGTATGACAACGTGGGGATCGAGTT
>DBWN01000048.1:375-6060 GCA_002308935.1 Bacteroidales bacterium UBA1237
TCGGAAGTTGCGGAGATCAAGGAGGTGAACGTCTGTACGGACAACATCAAGTCGATCAAGGGAATCGAGTTTTTCGCGAGCCTTGAGCGTCTGACGGCCCGTGGGAGTCAGATCCAGACGAAGAGCACGAGAGACACGAAGAGCGGTTCGTACGGCGGTCAGCTGGAGACGATCGACGTGAGCAAGAACGTGCACCTGTGGGAGCTGGACTGCTCGGGTAACAAGCTGGAGGAGGTTGACGTGTCGAACAACCCGAACCTTCAGACGCTGATCTGCACGGACAACCCGATCGAGGAGGTGATCCTGGCCCCGGACCAGGTGGTGGCGACACTGGAATCCCCGGTGGAGTCGAACATTGTGTATGAGTGGGACGAAGAAGATGAGGTCACCCAGGGGGCCGATGAGATCTGGTATACCACCAGTGACGGGAGTCCCGCCACTTTGAACAGTTGGTCTGCTTTCGGCGACGTGACGGTCGTTTCCAACACGAATGAGAACGGGAAGGGCGTCATCAAGTTCAGCGGTCCAGTTACGACTATCGGCAGGGCTTCATTTCAACTTTCAAACCTTACTTCAGTCACACTGCCTGAAGGTTTGACGACGCTTGATGATTATGCTTTCTGTCATTGTTACGATATGGTTTCCATCACGCTTCCATCGACCCTGACCCATATCGGCGAACATGCCTTCATCTCCGATATCAGCTTGACTTACTTTACGATTCCTGACAGTGTGACTGAGATTGGAGATGGGGCTTTTGTGAAACTCGAATCTGTCAAGGGATTCCAGGGCAAGTATGCCAGCAGTGACCACAAATACCTGATTAAGGATGGAACATTGATTACCATTGCCGCTGCCGGAGTTACATCATACACGATTCCCGATGGAGTGACCGCAATCGGCAATTATGCTTTCTGCGACTATAAGAATATTCAGTCCGTTACCATTCCTTCAAGTGTGACCAGTATCGGAACGCGAGCTTTTGAGCTAAACGCAATAACATCCATCATACTGCCTGATAATCTCGAGAGCCTCGAGACCCAGGCATTTTACCTATGTGATGGGTTGACCTCCGTCACAATTCCACAGAGTGTGACAAGTATCGGTGAAGCGGCATTCGGTTATTGCAAAAACCTTCGGGAATTCAACGGCAAGTTCGCCAGTGACGACCATCGTTGCCTGATAGTCAATGACCGTATTGTCAGTTTTGCCTATGCCGGACTGACGGATTACGTCGTACCCTCGAATGTAAAAGAGATTCCAAATAGTATCTTCTCCGGCACTGCCCTGACCTCAATCACGATTCCCGATGATATCGAGACGATTTACTGGGCTTCATTTTCCGATTGTACATCCTTGACATCTTTCACGATTCCGGAAGGCGTCACCCTGATTTACGAAGAGGCTTTTTCGGGCTGCAGTTCCTTGACCTCCATTACCGTTTTGGCGGCCACTCCTCCCACACTTCAAGCCTGGTATACTCCTAACCTCATTTTCGCCAACACCAACAACTGCCCGATCTACGTTCCTGCCGCATCGGTGGATGCCTACAAGCAAGCCGAAGGCTGGAGCCAGTATGCCGACCGCATCACCGCTATTGCTTCGCCCACGCCTTTCAATTCGATCAGATATACGACGACCGACGGGAATCCGATTGTGTTTCAGCCCGATGGCACACATCATACCGAGGCTCCCGTAAGCCTGTACGACAGTCAGGACAGCTGCTTTGTCATGATATTCAATGAAGAGACGCTGGAATATTTGGACGATAATGCTTTCTATGGTTGTTCGACCTTGCAGGCTGTCACTCTTCCCGAGGGCCTTGCAAGCATCGGGTACGCATCTTTTGCCCAATGCACCGCTTTGACGGGCATAACCTTCCCTGATTCACTGACCAGCGTGGGGGATTTTGCATTCGAATCATGCAATGGCATAACGCAGGTTACGATACCTGCCGGAGTAAGCATGGGACAGGCTGTTTTCTCTTCATGTGAAAATCTGACGGACATCACGCTCCCCGAGGGGATTACGAGCATCTGGGATGGTGCGTTCGCCAGCTGTAGTGGCTTGACGAGCTTCACGATTCCCGAAGGAGTCACGAGTATCGGAGAACGAGCTTTCGCTGATTGTAGCAGCCTGACGAGCATCGTTCTTCCGGAAAGTGTCACGACCATAGAGGAGGGCGCTTTCATGGGCTGTAGCAGCTTGACGAGCCTCACGTTGCCTGCCGGCCTGACGAGTATCGGTCAGGCGGCATTTACTGACAGCGGCATAACGAATCTTTCTGTTCCCGCGGGTGTGCCGATCGGAGAGGGAATCTTCCACGGCTGTCGTAACCTGGCGAGCATTACGCTGGCCGATGGCATTACGGTTATCGGCCGCGCCGCATTCGCGGATTGCATCAGTCTGGCAAGCATTACGCTCCCTGAAAGTGTCACGACCATAGAGGAGGGCGCTTTCATGGGTTGCAACAGCTTGGCGAAAATCACGTTGCCGGCAAGTCTTACCGGCATCGGCCAATCTGCGTTCCAAGGTTGCAGCAGCTTGGATACCCTCACGATTCCGAGAGGCGTGAGTATTGAAGAAAGTGCGTTCCGGGAATGCACCGGTTTGAAAGCCCTCAATTTGCCTGATAACGTTGCAATCGGTACTGCCGCATTTGTGGGATGTACCGGTTTGACGAAACTTGTAGTTCCCGCGGGTGCCATCATGTCAGAGTCAGCCTTTTATGCCTGCAGTGGCCTGACAGACCTCACGCTCTCTGAAGGAATTACGAAAATTGAAGCTGCCGTCTTTGCCAATTGCGAAAGCTTGACAAGCATCAGGATTCCTGCGAGCGTCACGAGTATCGCCAGCTCTGCATTCTATCGTTGCACCGGCTTGACGAGCATCATAGTGCTGCCGACGGTTCCGCCTCAGGTAGATGAATCCGCATTCGTCGGCTCTACTTGCGTGATCACCGTTCCCGCAGAGTCTGTAGATGCTTACAAGGCCGCAAACGGCTGGATAACGTATGCCGACCGCATTGTCGCTCTTGGCTCTTGAAACATTCTTGGCGGGACCGGTTTCAAGGTGCGCAAGGACCACAACAGGGAGTTCAGTTTTGGTGGTTCTTTCCCGGGCTTTGGCGTTCCCTTCGAGCCGACCGTCAACACGGACGAGAACATTATCGTGGGCGAGAGCGGAAAGAACTTTGAAGTGTCCGTGACGCTTGACTTGACGGATCCGGATCGTCCGCTCATTACTATCGCGGGTTATCAGGAAACCTGGTGCATGATCGGCTCTTTCAGTGGCTGGTATGAAGATGTGGAGATGGAGGAGATCGAGCCCGGAAAATGGCAGGGGAGCCTGAATAACGTCGATGCCTGGACAGAATTCAAGTTCCGTTGGAACCATGACTGGAACTACGCCATTTTAGGCGCAGATTCGGTAAGCAACGAGACTGTTGCGGTTACACCCGGTGTTCCGCTCAATCTGGCCAATCCCGGCGGAAACATCCGGATTGAAGAATCCGGCTCCTACGACGTCCTGCTCGACTTTACCGGCAGCAGCCCCGTTGCCACCGTCACCCTGCAACCGTAGCCGTAACCGTAACCACTTTCACAGCTCTAGGATTAATCGAAGAGGCGATGGATGGAAGGAGGAGGGAGCATAGGTAACACTTTAACTTCTCCTTTCTCGATGGCCGTCTTTACCGTCTTGGACTGGCTTGCCTTCGGGGAACTTGGTCTATCGGTGGCCAAGAATTCTGTTAGCGTCAACGACTCGCCGGCGAGTTCCTTGATTCGTTTTGCTATCAAGTATCTTTGCCAGGTTGAGAAATAGGGCCGGTTGTCTATCATGCAACTAATCGCTTCAGAGCGCCAGCGATTGAACATCGCATATCCACCACCCTGGAACTTGCCTATGGAACCATATACAGGATTGGATGCTTCAAGACTGATTTTCATGTCCAATAATTCTTTCCAGGGTATTTTAGCATCATCGTACCATCCCGAAACATTTAAGCCTAGAGGCACCCTGAGGAAATGCTCTTCAAGGTCGCCTTGCTCCACTCCTATATCTTCGTACCAATACTCATCATTCAATCTTCCAATGCTATGTCCTCCGAATTCATGCAAAAGAACATTTCTCCAATCCCCAATTGTCCTTCCGTATGTCGCCTCTATTTCTTTGTTAGTTAATGTCTTGGATTCCTTACCGTCTTCTGGATTGTCGCTGACAGCTGTTATATCAGGATAAAGCCATTGGATCGTTTCTCCATTATTTATAAATGGAACTTGACAATATATTCTACCTCTTCCCTGATTGTCAATATGGGCGACACCGCCGTAACGGGTATCGTTGATGAGGATCAGTATAGGGACATCATCAATAGTTGCTTTTCCATTTACAATTTCCGGGCAATAGGATGTGGTAAATGCATAAATTTTTGCCTCATCAGCTTCCATATCTCTGTAACCGTCTCCCCATCTTGAACCAAACGCAGTGTTTTTCTGAGTTATTATGTTGTGATTTCCATCCGTTATTGTAGATCCCGATTCTTCCGATGGCGTCCACATGAAATACACGTTGAAGTAATCTTTCATGGATTTGTATGGCTCAACACTGAACATGTAATCCATTCCTGCCGTAGCCCTTTGCACGAACGTTGACTTTTCGGATTCCTGATACCCGTCGGGCAATACGCAAATAGTTACGGGAAAGGTTCCCTTGGTATGCGTAGAATAGGTAATAATATCTGGTTTTTCTCTGCGAGTGACCGGACGGACAGTCATGCCGACACAGCGGTTCTGCATGGTGCTGAGTTTACCGGAACTGCTGAAACTGGTCAGGTAGGCTTGGGCGGGTTGGCCGAAGAATAAGGTTGAGGCCCAATATCGGCCGGCTGACATGGGTTCTTGAAGCTCATCTCCTTCCATGTAGCCGGAGGCGGGAAGGAATATGGACTGGTCAGTGTAACCGGGCTTCCGGCTCGTCACTCGATAACCATAAACAAGACCTTCCCTTGTCCAGACCCAGTCGCACTCATCAATCAGTTCCTGTTGCTCGCTCATAGTAGGCATGCGCCAGCCGTCACCCCAATATACCCGTGCCACATCATCCTCATTGTCGAGTTTGTCGGTGTAGGAGGTGGCATATTTGGTAAGGCTGCCGGAGAAAGCATCTCCCCATTTATAGTTGTTCCAGCGATAAGCGTCTTTCGGTTCCGTCTCGGCCCAGGCAAAGTATTCGCCATAATCTGACGGACAGCAGGCTCCCACATTGAATGTGGCCCACTGGACGGAAAGGCCCAGATCCTTTGACTCAAAAGGTTTCTTGCTGTCGACGGATACTTGGCATGTGGCGCTGAAATTGCCATCAACGGTCGTTGCGGTAATGGTGGAGACGCCGGACGATATGGCGAAAACCCGCCCTCCCGCCGAGATCCGGACGGCATTGGGATTGCTCGATTGCCAGGTAACGGTATCATTGGCTGCATCGACAGGGGTCACCATCGGAATCAATAATCCTCCGCAGCCCACCGATAACGACATTTCGCTCTTGTCAAGTGTTACGCCGGTCACATGGATTCCGGTGTCGGTGACCGTTACATTACAGCTGGCCGTGAAATTGCCGGCAACGGTCGTCACCGTAATGGTTGCCGTTCCTTCAGCCACGCCCGTCACAAGCCCATCAGCCGAT
>DBWN01000049.1:0-182 GCA_002308935.1 Bacteroidales bacterium UBA1237
ATGGGCTTGATGTCGATCTGGGAACCGGGGAGGAAGGCCTCGATACCGAATACGTCGACGATCATACCGCCCTTAGTGCGGGTCTTGATGAAGCCCTTGACAACGTCACCATTGTCATAAGCTGCATTGACCATATCCCAGGAACGGAGCTGGCGAGCCTTCTTGTGAGAGAGGATGAGCTG
>DBWN01000049.1:277-4876 GCA_002308935.1 Bacteroidales bacterium UBA1237
CCTTCGCTCTTGTAACCGATGTTCACGATGACTTCCCTCTTGTTGATAGCGGTAACGGTACCCTCTACAACCTCATTCTCGACGACCTTTGAAAGGGTCTGGTTGTAAGCCTCCTCGATGGCGGTCTTGTCAGACGCACCGTAGATGCTTGCCTCGTTCTCGAAAGCGTCCCAATCGAAAGACTCGGGATCGACGGAAGCGTTGGAGAACTTCCTGGTTTCTTTTACGACAGGCTGCTCCTGGATTTCGGTCTGCTCGACCTCGGGCTGCTCTGCCGGATTGATGATTTCTTCTGCCATAATTTTTTTAATTAAAAACTAGTGGTTTAACATTATTTCTTGTACCCTCCGGAAAAGAAAAATGCCCTCCTCCGGAAAAAGGCGGGCAAATATAGCGATTTTTTTCTGACTGACAAAGGTTAACGTGCCGTTTTCTGAAAAATCCGGACGTCCGCCTTCAGAAAAGGACAGAATTATCTGAGCTGGAATATCACAGGGAAGGTGAATGTGACCTTGACCGGTTTCCCGTCTCTCTTGCCGGGAGTCCACTTGGGAGACATCGATACCACGCGTACCGCTTCAGCGTCAAGCAGTTCATTGGCACCACGGAGAACCCTCACATCAGACACCGACCCGTCCTCTCCGACCACATAAGACAGAGTCACTCTGCCTTGAATCTTGGCTTCATAAGCTTCTTTGGGATAGACAAGATTCTCGTTCACCCATTTGGCGAACTCATTGGCGTCACCGCCATTGAAGGTGGGTTTCTCGTCTATCATCTGAAAAGGAACGGAATCTCCGTCCGCGGGAGCGGACTGAGAGGATACGTTCTCAGTTGAAGAAGGACCCGTTTGGAATTTGACAGGGAAAGTATAAGTCACGCTGACGGGCTCACCCTTCTGCTTGCCGGGAGTCCATTTTGGAGAGGCTGATACCACTCTTACCGCTTCCGCATCAAGAAGTTCATGGACACCACGAAGAATTCTGACTCCGTATACGGAACCATCTTTGCCTACAGTGAACTGGACCGTGACACGGCCCTGGATATTCTTTTCCGCAGCTTCTTTGGGATAGACCATGTTCTCGGCCACCCACTTTGAGAATTCATTGGCGTCTCCGCCGTTGAAACCGGGTTTCACTTCGACCATCTGGAAAGGGACTGATTCGTCGTTCTGGGGAGCGACAATCACATCAGGATCAGAATACGTTACAACAGTCTTGGAATTTGCCGCGAGGCAGACAGTAGCGATAGGAAGCGACAGAAGCAGCCATGCCAAAGCACCTTTTGCCGTAGATTTCTTGGACATCATTTCAATACGATTTTTGAGATTGCTTTTCGTCAGATTGTTGGCGAGGGCCAATCCCCCGCTTGAGAGGAGTTCCTCTACAAGGAAAAGCTGATAATCCCTTGCCCTGATGCCACGGTCCAGTACCGCACCGTCCGCCTGGAACTCATGAATGGCTCGCAAATCCTTGCGGAGCATCCATGCGAAAGGGTTGAACCACTGTAAGGTGCAAATTGCGGCGCACAACTGTATATCCCATGAATGGCAGTATCTCACATGAGCTTTCTCGTGCAAAACAAGTGATTCCCTTGGAGAGGGCATTTCCCTTGAGGGGACCACTATTGTTCCGAAAAAGCTGAAGGGGACGCTCAACACCGGGGACACCATTACATGTGTGCCATCCTCTAGGACTGCAGCAGATGAGCCCCTTATGATCTTCGTCACCTTGATGAGCGAGACAAGATTGTAGCATGCCACCATAGCGGCTCCAACAAGATAGAGAACGAGCAATACGCTCATCCATCCTACGGTGAAACCTTGTGTGCCCGTCTGAACAGTTTCCATCGCCACCGGCGCTCCCGAGAGAGCTTCGCCGGAAGCCAATTCAACTGTCCTTGTTACAGTTATCACTACAAACGGCAGAATGAAGGAAAGCACTGAAGCAGACAGAAGGTAAAGCCGGCTTTCCCTATGGAGAGTCTTCCCGTAAAGGGAGAAACGCCACAGCAGAAAGAAGGAGGCCAATATGGCCGAAGCCTTCAATATATATAACAGATACGCTTCCATCATTCCTGGGTATTATCGGATTGTTCTTCCTTGAGAGACTTCACGAGAGCCTCCAGTTCCTCAACACTGATCTTGTCCTCACGGACGAGGGAAGACACGGCACTGAGGTAAGAGTTCCCGAAAAAGTTGTTCACAAGACCGGAAAGGGAATCACTCCGGAAATCCCCCTCCCCCACGACCGGGTAGTATTTGTAGCCGTTCCCGAAAGTCTCGTGGCCGAGGAATCCGTCCTTCTCAAGAGTCCTCACCTGGGTGGAGAGGGTATTGATATGAGGACGTGGCTCGGGGAATAGTTCAAGCATATCCTTGACGAACATTTTACCGTTCGCCCAGAACAGCTTCATGATGTACATCTCTTTCTTTGTAAGTTTGCGCATATCTTGTTAACAGTACTGTCGTGATCTGAGAGACGGGCTTTTCCCCCATCCCTTGGCAAATGTAAAACCAAAAAACGAGAATTCCAACTAAATTTAATAGTTCAACTAAAAAATTTCTTTTTTATTGGGCTATAAAGTTCGCAGAACGAAAAAACGCTCCGGAATCCGGAGCGTCCCTATTCTGCTGAAGAATGGTCTTACAGGAGTTTCCTCTTGATGAAGATGAAAAGTACTCCGCCGAGAAGGAACAGCATGAAGACCAGAATCCCGAGCCAAGCCAATGGCCATTCAGCCAATGGAAGTTTCACGTTCATTCCGTAGAAACTTGCCACCAGAGTGGGCGGCATCAGAAGGAGGGAAATGACCGTGAAGATCTTCATGATCCTGTTCTGGTCCAGGTTGATAAGACCTACCGCAGTCTCCTGAAGGTACTCAAGCCTCTCGAAGCTGAAATTCGTATGGTTGATAAGGGACGAGATATCCTGCTGGAGGACATTGAACTTAGCTTCAAGTTCGTCAGGAAGTTTGTCACTCTTGAGGATGTTTGTGATAAGACGCTGCTTATCCACGATATTCTCGCGGACTATCATCGTATTCTCCTGCAACTGGTTGATGTCCAACAGGAAATCCTCATTGATGTCTTCCTGCTGATTGATCCTTCTGCTGTATTGGCTGATCTCCTTGCTCATGAGCTCGATCATATCAGCATCAAGGTCAACCCTCTGGTCAAGAATGTAGACGAACACCCAATAGCCGTTGGGGAACATCTTTGGACGTCCCTGCAGTCTGCGCTTGAGTTCTGTGAAAGTCCTGAGGGGAACATCCCTCATGGTAGTGAGAATACCTTCAACCAAGGTGAAAGACACCGCTTCCATCGTATACTCCTCCGGTCCCGGCATCAAGAAGTTGGTGTTCGCGAAAATCGCCGTCTCGCTTTCCATGAAACGTGAAGAACTCTCGATTTCCTCAGCATGGGCCTTGCTCTGGATCTCGACTCCAAGGAAAGCCTCCACTGCACGTTTTTCGTCACCTTCCGGTTCAAACAGGTCTATCCAAACGACATCGGACCTGCTGAAGTTGCGAAGGTCGGCTTCCTGCTTGGAAAGCTCAATCATTCCGTTAACTCTGTAGAAGATATCTATCATGGCTCTTCCTCCCATTCCGGGGATCTCACCCGGCTTTTGCTCCCGGCGGACGGCTTTGCACGGCCGGGAAGGTTACTACTAAGCCTGTCATACTCTGTTCAGCAAGACAGACATGGGTTTTACAGTGCCGACATTACGGAAAAGTCAGCCTGCAAAGATAAGCAAAAATATTTTCGGTGTATGCCCTTGCAGCAGAAAAAATTGCAAAAGACGGAAAGACCTATGGAGGAGATATCAGACTATGCCGAAAACGATATTGAGGCCGATAAGAATGAGGATGACCCCTCCAGCTATAAGAGCGGGGCGGCCGAACTTCTCCCCNNACCTTGGAGCCTCCGAGTATGCCGAGTACAACCGAAGCGGCGGTCACAAGGAAAATCGCGACCGTGTCTGTTGCCGCTTCTCCCATGGAGATGCCGTCTATAGAAAGTGAAGCGCCCACAGAAAGTGCGTCAATGCTCGTAGCCACTCCTCCTATGATTATATTCTTTAGACCGGAAAGATTTTTCACTTCACGTTTATCCTCACCCTTGAAAGCGTCGAAGAGCATTGATCCGCCGACATAAAGAAGCAGGAGGAACCCGATCGCATGGGCGATACCCATGACATACCCGGATACAAGTTCTCCGAGAAGCGCTCCGGCGGCGAACAGAGCTGCCTGTATAATAGCGAAAGAAAGGGCAACCGGAAAGATGTCACGCCATCTCCTTCCGGAAAGGGAGACACTTGAGCAGGCCGATACCGCGAAACAGTCGGCGCAAAGCGCTACAGCAAGAAGAAAAGCCTCAAATATACCTAGAAACATATCCTATGGGCGGAATTCCTGACGGTTGACAATCGAACGTCCGAGGGTCAGCTGGTCTGCGTACTCAAGGTCATCGCCGAATCCCAGGCCCCTGGCGAGAGTGGAGACCTTGACGCCGAACTTCTCTATCTGACGATATATATAGAAGGATGTGGTTTCGCCTTCGACATCTCCGCTTAAGGCAAGGATCACTTCCACCTG
>DBWN01000089.1:0-428 GCA_002308935.1 Bacteroidales bacterium UBA1237
GTCGCGATACTCAGCCTTGTCCTGTTTTTCTTCTGGAAGATGAAGTACGATAAATCCAAGTAACAGATACCCGTAATCTGGGGAATTACCATAAACGATCAGCCCGGCTCCGCAAGGAGTCGGGCTGAACTTCAATTTGAAAGCTTACCCTACTAGAGGTTGGGGTTCTCGCTATTCCAGTCAGCGACTGCAGGGATGATACCGAGGCTGATGATCTCCTCACGCATCTTGCAGAGGTGCTCGTAAGAAGCCTGGAGGGCTGCCATTTCCTCAGCTGTTCCCTTAGGCTCGCAATAATGGACACCATCGGCGTCAATGACTGTAGGCATAGCCATCATGACGTTCTTGAATCCGCACTTGTCGCAGTTGACATAGCATCCTGCGGGCCATGTGAATTTCTCTCCGCCCATTGCAGCCTCGATCATCTT
>DBWN01000089.1:447-1923 GCA_002308935.1 Bacteroidales bacterium UBA1237
CTGCGGCCACGGAGCTTGATGATGTTGGAACCGCCCTGGATGGTGCTGTGCTTGATTTCAGCCCAACGCTCTTCGGAGATGTTGAAATCTGAAAGGGGCTTTCCGTCAACGAGGGCCTCTGAAGCGAAGACTGCCATAGCCTCACCATGTCCGCCGTAAGTGTAGGCGTTGGTGACTTTGCACTGCTGTACTCCGCATTCTGCAGCAAGAGCTTCCTGAAGACGGGTGGAGTCAAGAGCTGCGAGAGAAGTAAGCTGGTTGGGCTTCAGACCTGAGTGGATGAGAGCTGTAAGAGCAGTAACGTCAGCGGGGTTGAAGATGACGACGACATGCTTGACATCGGGGCAGTACTTCTTGATGAGGTCACCGAACTCGGCAGCGATCTTGCAGTTGCCCTTGAGCAGGTCCTCACGGGTCATTCCTTCCTTACGGGGTGCACCACCGGAAGAGATGATGTACTTGGCGTCCTTGAAAGCGACTTCAGGATCCACGGTCCAGGTGATATTGGCATTGGGGAAAGCACAATGGTACATTTCCTCGGCAACGCCGTGGACGCCGGGTTCATAAATGTCATAGAGGCAGATGTTCGGAGTGAGGCCGAGCATCATAGCTGTCTGAGCCATGTTGGAGCCGATCATTCCGCCGGCACCGACGATGAGCAGTTTCTCATTTGTCAAAAATCCCATGATATTTTGTGAATTTAAAATTGTTGTGTTGCGTGTTTTTGTGTTATTGTGACTTTTGTTCTGTATGTCATGCAAAGATAAGCAACTTTCGTTGAACTTTGTTATAGCTGTAAGGTAAAGACCGAAAAAATCCATCTTTTTGTAATATGCCGTAAGGATATCGAAAAAATCACTATCTTTGTACCGGATATTGCTAATAAAGTATTTACCGCAGAATGGAGCCTCCCAGTCCCATAGGTTCGCAACGAGATGCCGTTTCGGGTCCAGTTTCCGATGACCCGTTATCGTACGGCGTATCTTCACCTACCATACTGATACTCACCAGACCCATTGATGATTCTTTGGGGGATGAGAGCTATGCAGTTTCGGCATACTCTCCCCTTTACGGAACCGTCTATCTGGGCCATCCTTCCGTGACTGAATCCTGACAGGTTTTCCACTGGTTGATGCTTATTACAAGACAATAAAGACATATGGCACTATATTTCAAGAAAGTACTTGACAACGAAGCTACCATTGCTGTTTGGCAGGTGACTGAGACCGAAGAGGAACTCCGGGCTCTCAGCAGCATACCTTCCGACGAACTAGAAGAGATTTCCTTCATCAGGAGCGAGTCTTTGAGACGCCAGAGGTTGGCGGTAAGGGCTCTGCTCAGCCAGCTCTTTGAGGACAAGGTTTACCTTTCTCACCATGACAACGGAAAACCTTATCTCGAGAACATGGTGACCAATATCAGCATCACCCATACCGAAAAGTATGTCGCGGTCATCCTTCATGACGAGGAAGACGT
>DBWN01000089.1:2014-3145 GCA_002308935.1 Bacteroidales bacterium UBA1237
ATCTATTGGTGCGCCAAAGAGGCCATCTTCAAGAGGGTTTCCGCATACAACGTTGATTTCGCGGAGCAGATAGAGGTGGAGAGATTCCGCCCCAGAGGCGAAGGTGAACTCGACGCCACCTTCATTCACAAGGACGGATACGAGGAGGAGTTCGAGCTCGAGTACATGACTTTTGACCGCCATGTCCTGGTTTGGGTCGTCGGTTGATTGCAAGAAACAAATTTGTTTTCAGTTTAGAATTATTCTAAATTAAATATTCCCATAAATGCCTGTTAAGTAATATCTTAACAGGTTTTTTAATGTGTTGTTGAAAACTTTTCTAAGCATGATTTGATTATTTAAGGGATATTTACTCTAACTTTGTTTGCGAACGCAGGAATATTTCCTGCTTTTATTGGCTAATGCTTTCTCCGGAAGCGTTTTCATAGCAAGATAAACGTATAACACTAGAACCACTGTAATTTACCTCTGCCATGGTCAAGCATGTAGTAAAACGAGACGGTAGGATTGTTGATTTCAACAACCAGAAGATTGTCGCAGCCATCCTCAAAGCGATGAACGTGACTGAATCCGGTGAGGATATCGTCCTCGCAGCGCAGATTGCCGACGTGATTTCCAAACTCGACAAAGAAGACATGAGTGTCGAGGAGATCCAGGACTGCGTAGAAATGGAGCTCATGAAGAGCCCCAGGAAGGAAGTCGCTAAGAAGTACATCGCTTACCGCAACAAACGAAATCTTGCCCGTAAAGCCAAATCCACCGAAATCTTCCAGACTATCATCGAGGCCCAGGCCAATGACATCACAAGGGAGAATGCGAACATGAATGCCGACACCCCCGCCGGTATGATGATGAAGTTCGCATCTGAGTCCACCAAAACCTACGTGGACGACTGTCTCCTTTCAGAGGATGTCCGCGAAGCGGTATTGAACAATTATATCCACATCCATGACAAGGATTACTATCCTACAAAGTCTCTTACTTGCATCCAGCACCCTCTGGACATTATCCTTGAACATGGCCTGAAGGCCGGTCACGGAGAGTCAAGGCCGGCCAAGAGAATCGAGACAGCATCCGTTCTTGCCTGCATTTCCATGGAGACGGTCCAGAACGAGATGCACGGCGGACAGG
>DBWN01000089.1:3216-3467 GCA_002308935.1 Bacteroidales bacterium UBA1237
TCTTTCCTCAAGACCGCGGAGATAGATGATTACATCAAGCGTGACCTCATTGGACTTCAGGGCAAGGAACGCGCTCTTCAGCACGCAATAAACCAGACCGTAAGCCGTGTTCATCAGGCGATGGAAGCCTTCGTCCACAACATGAATACCATCCATTCTCGTGGAGGAAACCAGGTGGTATTCTCTTCCATCAACTATGGAACAGACACTTCTGCGGAAGGAAGGTGCATCATCCGTGAAATCCTCAACAC
>DBWN01000290.1:0-1226 GCA_002308935.1 Bacteroidales bacterium UBA1237
AACAGGACAAGGCTGAGTATCGCGACCGTGATACCTATGACGGTATTGAAGGACATCGGAATATTGAGTCCGATCTTAGCGGTACAGATATAGGTCGTACACACTGAGGTCATCAGGCAGGCGGGGACAAGAGTCAGCACGAACGCCGAACCTTTTTTGGTCTTGGCAAGGAAAACGGTAATCGCCCACAACGTAAATACAGAGAGGGTCTGGTTGGCCCACCCGAAATAACGCCAAATTGTATTGAAACCGTTTGCATCCGCGATGTTATACCAAAGGATGAGAGCCGTCACCACGAAAAGCGGAACACTTATCATCAGCCTGTTCTTCTTTGACTGCTGAGGGAACTTTAGAAAGTCCGCTATGATGAGGCGGGCGCTTCTCAATGCGGTGTCTCCGCTGGTTATTGGAGCTGCCACCACACCAAGAAGAGCGAGTATGCTTCCGACAAGACCCAGCCAGTTTCTGGAGACAACCGTCACCACAGTAGGCGCTGAAGCACTCAAGTCAGAGCCGACCTCCGCTGCTCCTCCGTCAAAGAAGAAGTATGAACTGACGGCAGCCCATATCAAGGCGACGATTCCTTCTGTTATCATCGCACCATAGAATATGGGACGGCCGAGTTTTTCATTCTCGATGCACCTTGCCATCAAAGGGCTCTGGGTCGCATGGAAGCCACTTATCGCACCGCACGCTATAGTGATGAAAAGGCAAGGAAAGATCGGTTGGCCCGTAAGACCGACAGACGGTCCCCTGTTGGCGAGGCCATCCCAAAATTCAGGGATGGAAGGCCACTTGACAAGAAGGCCTCCGAAAAGAGCCACAGCCATGAATATCAACGCTATCGCGAACAACGGATAGATTCTTCCGATAATCTCGCTGATCGGGAGCATCGTAGCGATGATGTAGTATATGAATATAACGCCAGCCCAGATCAGGAATGCGGTGTTCGACCCGTTTCCTGCCATGCTTTTCAGGATTTCAGCGGGACTGTACACGAAAACCGCTCCCACAAGAATCAGAAGAAGCACAGAAAAAGCCAGCATCACGGTCTTTGTCCTTTTGCCGAGGTACACTCCAATAATTTCAGGGAGGCCGACTCCCCCGTGACGGACAGAAAGCATCCCGGACATGTAATCATGAACCGCTCCCGCGAAAATGCATCCAAGCACGATCCACAGGTAAGCGGACGGGCCGAATTTGGCACCCATGATGGCACCGAAAAT
>DBWN01000290.1:1255-5278 GCA_002308935.1 Bacteroidales bacterium UBA1237
GAAGGCATCACAATGAAATCCACTCCATCCGCTTTGGAAACCGCGGGGGTGGAACGGGAGAGGTCGGGGTCAAAGATTTTCTCGACGAACTTACCGTAAAATACATATCCGACGATCAGCGCCAGAAGACTGATAAGAAAAGATATCACGGTTCAGATACTTTAATTGAACGTCTGTTTTCAGGCCACTACGGGTCTCGAGACACAAAAGTAAGAAAAATAAAAAGAAAAAGCCGGGATAAGCCCCGACATCGTGCGGTCCCGAATGGGTAATCCGCCAAAGAAGAGATATTCGGTCGGGATGATGTGACTCGAACACACGACCCTCNNCCCTCTGGTCCCAAACCAGATGCGCTACCAACTGCGCCACATCCCGATACCAAGGAAGACTGTTCCAAGGGATTGCAAAGGTAATTTCTTTTTCGGGAAAATCAAACAGTCACACAAACCACAATACGAAGGACTCGGCCGATATTGGACAGTCCTTTCGCAAATAATCCTTATCTTTGAAGCAAATCCATGCACGATGATCATTCAAGCCAACGGAATAAAGAAGAGTTTCGGTTCATTACAAGTGCTCAAGGGCATCGACTTCTCCGCAGAGAAAGGGGAAGTGGTTTCAATTATGGGCGCTTCCGGAGCCGGGAAATCCACCCTCCTGCAAATTCTTGGTACGCTGTCAACCCCTGATGAGGGGACATTGACGATAGACTCAACCCCGGTTCTTGAATTGGGAAGCAACGCTCTTTCAGCCTTCCGCAACAAGAAAATCGGATTCGTGTTCCAGTTCCACCACCTGCTTCCGGAATTCACTTCCGTTGAGAATGTGATGATTCCGGCTCTCATAGCCGGGAGAAGCGAAAAAGAATCAAGAGAAGAATCCTGCCGTCTTCTAGACATGCTCGGGCTGTCCGAAAGGTACTCCCACAAGCCGTCCGAGCTCTCTGGAGGAGAGCAGCAGAGAGTGGCGATAGCCAGGGCACTTGTCAACAATCCGGCCGTACTTTTCGCCGATGAACCTTCAGGCAACCTTGATTCCGCTACAAAACAGGAGCTGCACTCTCTTTTCTTCAAGTTGCGCGACACTCTCGGACAGACCATCGTCATAGTCACCCATGATCCGGACCTTGCGTCCCTTTGCGACAGGCAACTTTTCATGAGGGACGGACTCATTGAATCCCAGACGACCAGATGAGCGAATTCCGCTTTAAGCGTTTCAGTGTGAAGAATGACCGGTCCGCCATGAAAGTCAATACGGACGGGGTTCTTCTTGGGGCATCGGTCATACTGGATGAACGCCCTTTAAGAGTGCTTGACGCTGGAACCGGCACAGGAACGATCGCTCTAATGATCGCCCAGCGGCTGGAAGAGAAAGGGCTTCTGAATCAATCCTCCATTCTGGGAATAGACATTGACGCTGATTCCGCAGAAGAAGCCGCGGAGAATTTCCGTTCATCTCCATGGAACGCCCAAATGGAAAGCAGACATATTCCGCTCTCCCAGTGTGACGGGATCTTCGATCTCATCGTGTCCAATCCGCCATACTTCGACTCATCTCTTCCGAATCCTGATTCCCGGAAAAAACTCTCACGGCATACTCTTCCGTCCGAGAACGAAAGCCGTAGCGATGCCCCCCTCTCATACAGGGCCCTTATCGATTATTCTGAAGAACACCTTGCCGATGGAGGAATTGCAGTGATGATTCTTCCTGCTGACAAGGAGCTTGAACTGAAACGCACCGCGGCCTCTTCCGGTCTTTCGACAATAAGGATAATGAGAATAAAGACAACGCCCGGGAAGGATCCGTCCAGAATCATTGTCCACTTGAAAAAGAAGTCCCCCGCAGGAATTCTTCCTACGGAGGAGACTTTAATCATCCAGGACCACGGGGAATACACACCCGAGTACAGGTCCATCGTAAAAGACTTTTACCTCTGGGGCTGATAAGGATTGCCGTTACCCCGATGAAGTCTCATGATCTGGTTGCGGCGGAACTTTTCCTCGGCGACGAACAACTTTGCGATTTTCTCGCTCGGAATCACCTTCTTGTACTTCTCAACGTATTTCGAATCGACTTCATTGGAAGTTTTCTGGGCCTTGAGATACTTCTCCATGAGGGATGTCAGCTCCTTGTCGCTCTTCTTGGCGTCCACAGCCTTCTCAAGCTCCATATAAGCCTTCATGACCTCACCCATGGTACTTTCTTTCTCTTTCTCGGCCTGATTGTAGATAGGCCAGAACTTCTCTGCCTCATTGGGAGTAAGACCCATCTCTGAGGAGAGGAAAGCGATCTTGTCGCTCTTCATCTTGTCCATCCAGGCGGAGGCGTTTCTGCCCTGCTGATTCCCGCCGAACCCGAAATTGTTCTGCGCGGAGGCCGAAACAGCTGACAAAGCCAAAACCGCAACTGCAATTGAAATTATTCTATAGATCCTCTTCATAGCTAGCGACGTATGCGAGTTGTTCCAATGAGACACCTGTCTCAATCAAGTAGTTAACAATATCCTCACCAGAGATGTCATCCTCCTCGGTGTAGTCCTCATAATAAATGGCATAAGGGTCAGTGACAGGAAGGATGGAGGCCAGCTGCACATATTCCTCTTCTGTCAGCGTCATGCTCTTGGAAGTGTTCTTCAAAATAGCGGTACCGGCAGTCACCATTATGAGGAAAGCGGCTGCCATTGCCATATACGGACGAACCCTTGTCCAAAGAGAAGGCATCGCAACCACCTTGGCGGGTGCGGTCTTTTTACCCTCCATCTCAGAAGGGATGGATTCAAGGCGGATGCGCAAATTATCGAAATACCCGTCAGGTACTCCGTAAGGCATTTTCTGCGCCTTGAGATCGTCAAGTATGCTGCTCTTTTTGTCCATATTCAATTTCTTTAGACACCGTTTGATGCAAAAAGTAAAATCGATTAAGAAAAAACTTCGCTTTTTCAGAGACTTTTCTCCAATTCCTCCTTTACTTTACCATAGGCGATATGGTATGAAGCCTTGAGTGCGCCGACCGATGTACCCAGTACTTCGGACATGTCCTCATATTTCATATCATCATAGTACCTCATGGTGAAAACCACCCTCTGCTTTTCCGGAAGCCGGGCGATCGCCTTCGCCAGAAGACGTTGCGCCTCATTCCCGTCGAAGTAAGGATCGTCATCTATCTTCCTTTCTGCAGCAGCATCTATCGATGAGAACGAAAGGGCGGCCCTTACTTTCTGCTTGCGCAGGAAATTGAGGGTCTCATTGGTGGCGATCCTGTATAGCCATGTAAAAAGCTGCGCATCCCCCCTGAAAGAGGGAAGCGCAGTCCATATCTTGATGAAAATTTCCTGAAGGAGATCGTCGGCGTCTTCGTGCGAATTCACAAGGCGGCGGACATGCCAGTATAGTTTTTCGCTGTAGCTTTCTACTATACCTTTGAATGCCCTGTCGCTTTGTCCTTCATTGTAAAATGCCAGTATCTCCTTGTCGGTCATTATTTGCGTTTGAGTACCTTGCGAGCGGCCTCAGCGATATGAGCGGCGTCGAGACCGTAAACCTCCATGAGCTTGGCGGGTGTTCCGGTCTGACCGAACTTGTCAGCTCCGTTGATGAACTCGATGGGGGTCGGGACCTCGCGTGCGAGGACACCGGCGATGAGTTCTCCAAGACCACCAGCCATGTTGTGCTCTTCAGCTACAACTACCGCACCAGTCTTCTTTGCAGAAGCGATGACAGCCTCTTCGTCGAGAGGTTTGATGGTAGCGATGTCAATGACCTCAGCGCTTACGCCTTCAGCCTCGAGGGCCTCGGCAGCGGTAAGGGACTCCCATACCATATGACCGGAAGCGATGATGGTTACATCCTTTCCTTCGTTCATGAGGATAGCCTTTCCGATAACGAACTCCTCATCAGCGGGAGTGAAGTTAGGAACGGAAGGACGGCCGAAACGCAAGTAAACGGGACCATTGTATTTTGCTGCTGCGATGGTCGCGTTCTTGGTCTGGTTGAAGTCGCAAGGATTGATGACCACCATACCGGG
>DBWN01000290.1:5321-7997 GCA_002308935.1 Bacteroidales bacterium UBA1237
CCGAGGGTGATTCCTGCGTGTGAAGAAGCGATCTTCACGTTGGTCTCACCGTAGGAGACTTCCTGACGGATCTGGTCGTAAACACGACCGGTGACGAACTCTGCGAATGAACCTGCGAAAGGAATCTTTCCGGTGATTGCGAGACCTGCAGCGACGCCGATCATATTGGCTTCAGCGATTCCGCACTGAATGAACCTTTCAGGGAACTCAGCGGCAAAGGCGTCCATCTTGAGGGAACCTTTGAGGTCTGCGGTAAGGGCAACAACCCTTGAATCGGCCTTTCCGGCCTCGAGAAGGCCTACACCGAATCCGCTTCTGGTGTCCTTCTTGCCTGTATCTATGTACTTCTTCATGATGTCTAAGGATTAAAAGTCACCCAATGTCTCCTCAAGCTGCTTCATAGCTTCTGCGCATTGGTCTGCAGAAGGAGCCTTTCCATGCCATTTGCAAGTTCCGGCCATGAAGTCAACGCCGTGTCCCATGTCAGTCTTGAACAGGATCATGACGGGCTTTCCTGATCCCTTGAAAGCCTTGGCCTGAGCGAAAGCCGCGAGAATCGCGTCCATATCATGGCCGTCAGCTACGATGGTATTCCATCCGAAAGCTTTCCATTTCTCTTCAAGGTCGCCTTCTCCAGAAACAGATGCTACGGTGCCGTCAATCTGCTGACCGTTCCAGTCAGTCATTGCGATGAGGTTGTCAAGACCATGATGAAGGGCGAACATTCCGGCCTCCCAAATCTGGCCTTCCTCGCTCTCACCGTCACCGCACATCACATAAACGAAATTATCTTCCTTGTCAAGTTTCTTTCCGAGAGCGATTCCAGCTGCTGCTGAAAGGCCCTGTCCAAGAGAACCTGAAGCCTGAGTGATACCGGGAAGACCCATTTCTACTGAAGGGTGTCCCTGAAGACGGGTACCGAATTTGCGGAATGTGTTGAGCTCCTCAACAGGGAAATATCCTGTACGGGCAAGAAGTGAATAATAAACCGGGGTAGTGTGACCGGCCGACAGGACGAAAACATCCTCGCCTTTTCCATCACGTTTCCAGTTCTTGGGATCGTGGTTCATGACCTCGAAATAAAGCGCAGTCAGGAAATCAGCGGCGCTCATAGATCCTCCGGGGTGGCCGGAAGCGGCATTAGCGACCATCCTGACGATGTCCCTCCTCACCTGGGAGGAAATCTTCTTCAATTCTGCTGATGTAGCCATATTATGATTAAAAAATGAATTTCTTTGGTTTTCCGTGGTCTACAAATATAGCGAATATTTGCTAAAGGGCAAGGTGACCGGATGTCCGTTTCCACGTGAGAAGATAAACCTTGGCAAAAATCAAAGTTGTTTTGCCAAACATCAGTGTTCGAGTGCCTTCTGCGCTTGTCATAGCCCTTTACCATAAAGCATTTTGTGGCTCCTTATAGCGCAAGAGAGGCGGCACATTTGTACCGTCTCTCGTATAAGGATTGAGTCTGAAGCATTAGCAAAGTTTCAAGAACACTTCCATGGCCTGATACTCCGCCATACCGAGCTTGTCATAAAGACGTGCAGTATTCTGGGTCCTCTCTTCAGCCCTCTGCCAAAACTCTCTGGGGTCATCCCCCGGGAAGGGGACGATATCCTTCTGACTCAAGTGACGGAAGATGGCATGACGCTTCTTGATGAGTTCGTCAGGCGAGAGGGGAACAGCCATGTCCACTCTTGCGATTTCCCACTCCATCCATGCTCCACGGTAAAGCCAAATGTTGGTGTTCTCCAGCCAGCTCTCTCCTTCTTCCTTAAGCTGATCTATCGCTTCTAATGCGGCTTCCGTACACACTCTGTGCGTCCCGTGGGGATCTGCCAGGTCACCGGCCATATATATCTGGTCTGGTTTCAAGCGCCTGAGCAGATCCTTGATTATGTCAAGGTCTACCTGGGTTCTGGGCATCTTGGTGACACCGCCGGACTCGTAGAACGGAAGGTCCAGGAAATGTACATTCGTATTGTCATTGAGACCGAAAGAACGGTCAGCGGAACGGGCTTCGCTGCGGCGGATAGCCCCTTTGAGATGCAGCAGTTCCTTGGGTTCCGGTTCACCGGGACGTTTTGAGTCGATTATCTTCTTCACCTCGTCAAACCGGTCTTCGAAACCCAGCTGCTTGGCGGCATCCATGTGTTGAAGGACAACATCATCATGGACGGCAAGGTCGCCGGAAGTCTGATATGCCACATGGACATCATGTCCGTGTTCCACAAGACGGATGAATGTTCCTCCCATAGAGATCACGTCGTCATCGGGATGAGGGGAGAAGATGAGTACCTTTTTGGGGAAAGGCTTTGACTTGACGGGACGTGTAGTGTCATCGGCATTGGGCTTCCCGCCAGGCCATCCGGTTATGGTATGCTGAAGATCATTGAACACGTCAATGTTGATCTTGTCATAAGGACCGTAGAGTTCAAGCAGTTCTCCCAAGGAATTGTCCAGATAATCGTTCTGGGTAAGTTTCAGTATCGGCTTGTCGACGACTCCGCACAACCATACGACAGCTTTTCTGATGAACTTGGGGGTCCAGTTGCAATGACCGACCATCCAAGGTGAGACGACCCTTGTCAGAAGAGCTGCGGACGTCTCATCCGCAAAAAGCGTGATATTGTCGTGCCGCTGTAGATAGGTTGCAGCATATGCCGGGTCTATATC
>DBWN01000290.1:8186-11181 GCA_002308935.1 Bacteroidales bacterium UBA1237
CTCATTGAATCCCACCTGTCCGGATTCTCCTACTCCTATGACAAGCAGATCCAGCCCGCGGCTGGCCTTCTCGAATTTGGCGCAATATTCCGTGACGTCCTCGTCTTTGTCCATAAGGTCAGGGATGTGGATGTTCTCTTTTGGAATATCCACCACGTCCAGCAGTTCAGCGAAAAGCCTGCGGTTACGTCCCTGCGCCCTGTCGGTCATAGGATAATACTCGTCGATAGAGAAGACTTCGACATTCTTGAAGGAGATCTTCCCTTCCTGATAACGGCGGGTAAGCCACTTGTAAAGAGAAACTGGCGAAGCGCCTGTGGTAAGGCCCAACTTGAACTTGCGGCCAAGATTCGCCGCCTCGAAATCTTTTACGGATTTAATGATGATGTCAGCGATGCAATCCGACGCATCTGTGGAATCGGAGAAGATCTCTGCGTTGATCTTCTCATAAGCATGGAGGATGTTGCGGGAAAGGTTCTCCTCGACAAGTCCCCCGTCTTTGGGTAAAATGAAATGTTTCATGATACTTTAGAAATTCGTGAATCTTGAAGATATGATGGTTTCGAAAATGGCCCCCCTTTCGGACGGCCATCACTTTACTAAAGATCGTTGTAATTCATGTTGAAAATTTTGAGTCCCTGGTTCACGTCTCCCGACTGTAGGCCTGCCGCGAGCCATTTGACTCTCTGCTCGGCAGTTCCGTGAGTGAAGGACTCCTCGACTGCGAATCCCTGGGATTTCTTCTGAAGGTAATCGTCTCCGATGACTGATGCACATCTGATAGCTTCCTCAAGGTCGCCCTGTTCGAGTGAGCCATAAACCTGGTTGTCATAATGTGCCCATACTCCAGCGAGATAATCCGCAAGCAGTTCAATCCTGACACTCATCTGGTTGGCTTGGGCCTGCCTCATCCTCGCCATCTGCTGGTGCGCTTGCCCGAGAACCCCGATCAGATTCTCCACATGGTGTCCTACTTCATGGGCGATTACGTAAGCATACGCGAAATCACCGTCCGCTCCCAATTGTCTCTTCATTGATGAGAAGAATGAGAGGTCCAGATACAGACACTGGTCAGCGGAGCAATAGAACGGGCCCATAGATGCGCTGCCTGTTCCGCAACCGGAACGGGTCGTTCCCGTATAAAGTACCATGGTAGGGGTTACGTAGGTACCCAGGCCGGCTTGGGAGAAATATGCCGTCCAGATGTCTTCCGTTCCTGCAAGAATCTTCTTGGCGAAACTGGCGAGTTCCTGCTCTTCCTGGGTGAATTCAACGTTCGTCTGGGTTGTCTGACCCATATCAAACTGTGAAGGGTCGACCTGCTGACCGGTCAACAGATATATAAGCCCGGCTATGACTACGCCTGCTATTCCGAGACCACCTGCGACAGCGCCGCCGCTGGTACGACGATCGTCTACATTCGTGCTCTCACGTCTTCCGTCCAATTGCATAATTCTGAAATAGTTTAGTTACATACGACATTGCATGCAAGGGACAAAAATAAAAATATTCTTAGAAAAACGGAACAAAAACAAGGATATAATAATCGGCGTTTCCGCATTTGCTGACACAAAAAACGCAAAAAGGCGGTCCCCCTTTGGGAATCGCCCTATCGCTTGTAGTTACAGGATTCCGGAAGAAACCTCTACTTGTTCTTGTTGACCTTCTCCGTTGAACCTCCGAGGACGAGCTCGGGTTTGAGGATGATGCTCTCTGCAGGATTGCCGTCAATCATGTTGACGAGTACCTCAACCGATTTCTCTCCAAGAGACTTCAGCGGCTGTACAATGTGGGTGACAGTTGTCGAATAGAGACTGTAGATATCACTCTCGTCGAATCCGACGATAGCGAGGTCATCAGGAGTCTTGAGCCCAAGATTCTTCATTGCGGAAAGTGCAAGGGCTGAAAGGGAGTAGGTGGGAAGGAAGAGGGCGTCGACACCACGTTCGACACCGTTCTTGATGAACTTCTCCACATCTGAAGCGGCGTCACCGTAAGTGGTATAATGGACCCTGGCATTGTCGTACTTGTCATTGTCCATCATAGCCTTCCGGTAACCCATTTCCCTTTCAGAAAGGCTCGAAATGCCTAGCGTATATGATATCATCTCAATGTTACTGTAACCCTTCTTGAGAAGAAGCTCCGTTCCCATACGGCCGGCCTCGACATCATCTAGCAGGACCCTGCCCACACCTGGCATGTTCTCGACATCACGGTCAAGCAGAACAACCGGGACCTTTGCATCTATCGCCTTGTTGATTGCAGCTTCTCCTCCTGTGCAGGGAGCCACGATCATTCCGTCGATATTGTGGGCCAGTACTGCGTCAATGACACTTTCCAGCCTTTCGGAACTCTCGTCGGAACTTGCAAAGAATACCGTGTAGCCCATTGAACGGGCCTTGTCTTCGATGCATCGTGAAATTCCGGCGAAAAACTTGTTGGAGATGTCATTAGGAATCACAGCTATCGCATTGGACTTGCCACTGCGAAGGGAAGCGGCCGCAAAATTCCTGCGGTAACCCAATTTCTGGGCGACCTGCAAGACCCTTTTCGCGGTTTCAGGATTCACCGGGCAGTCAAGATTACCGTCCTTGTCCCGTTTCGCGTTCATCACGAAAGACACCAAGGTTACAGATACCCCAGCCTCTCTCGCGACATCCCGTATAGTGATTCTTTTCATAGCACTGAAATTTTATAAAAACGCCTTTTAAGGGATTGTAGCGTGCAATTTAGAAAATCTTTGGCGATTATTCAAAAAAATGTCCCCGAGGGGACACTTTTTATAGATGAATTGTGATTATCCGTGGATGAAGACCGTCAGACCCGCCATTACGATCGAGACCATGCTCATAAGTTTGATCAGGATATTGAGCGAAGGTCCTGACGTATCCTTGAAGGGATCACCGACCGTATCGCCGACGATTGTGGACTTGTGGCTTTCGGAATTCTTGCCTCCGAGATGGCCTTCCTCAACATACTTCTTGGCATTGTCCCA
>DBWN01000290.1:11261-13043 GCA_002308935.1 Bacteroidales bacterium UBA1237
AGAAGTGACGGGAACACCATTTCGTGCTGGGCGGCCTTTGTGGAAATCCTGACGCAGCTTGTATAATCGGGGCGACGTTTGCCCTCAAGTATACCTGCGATTTCCTTGAACTGGCGCCTCACCTCGATGACCATCTTCTCCGCCGCTCTTCCGACAGCGTTCATAGTCAGGCCGCAGAAGAGGAAAGCCATCATAGAACCGATGAATACACCCGTCAGGACGACAGGGTTCATTAGAGTGATGTTGAAATGTTCCACAATCTCGGGGATGTTCGCTTTGGCGAGTTCAGCATACTGTGAAGCAAGAGCGCCTCCCTTGTCGGCCAAGTGACCGAATCCGATCTTGATTTCCTCGATGTAAGAAGCAAGGAGAGCAAGAGCTGTAAGAGCAGCGGAACCGATAGCGAATCCCTTTCCGGTAGCCGCAGTCGTATTTCCGAGAGCATCCAGGACATCAGTCCTTTCACGCACCATCGGATCGAGTTCGCTCATCTGGGCATTTCCTCCGGCGTTGTCGGCGATAGGGCCGTATGCGTCAGTGGCAAGTGTGATACCGAGGGTTGAAAGCATACCTACGGCCGCGATGCTGATTCCGTAAAGGCCCTTGGTGATCATAGCGGGATCGAATGAGAACCCTGTCGCGAACGAGTAGGAAAGTATGATAGCGAATGCGATCGTGATGACCGGGATGGCCGTTGAGATCATTCCGAGACCGACACCTTCGATGATGACGGTAGCCGTACCTGTCTTGGAACTTTCAGCAAGCTTCTGAGTAGGCCTGTATGAATGGGATGTATAATATTCTGTCGCCTTTCCGATGATAACTCCTGCGAGAAGTCCACTGAGGACGGAGAGAGACAACTGCCACCAGTTGGTGAATCCCAGAAGATAGAAGATGGCGAAAGTAACCACGGCGATGAGGGTCGCACTGAGGTTGGTTCCTATGCTGAGGGACTTTAGCAACTGCTGAAGACCGGCACCTTCTTTCGTCCTTACAGCGTAGATGCCGATTATTGACAGGACGACTCCGATAGCGGCGATCATCATAGGCGCATAAATGGCCTTCATCTGCATGGTCGTATCTCCGAAGAACGCAGAAGCGCCGAGTGCCATGGTCGCCAGGATGGATCCGCAGTATGATTCATAAAGGTCCGCACCCATTCCGGCTACGTCACCTACATTGTCGCCGACGTTATCGGCGATAGTGGCGGGGTTGCGAGGGTCATCCTCAGGGATGTCCTGCTCGACTTTGCCGACGATATCGGCTCCTACGTCAGCGGCTTTGGTATAGATACCTCCTCCGACCCTGGCGAACAGAGCCTGGGTGGAAGCTCCCATTCCGAAAGTGAGCATCGTAGTTGTTATGACAACAAGGTTCTGGGATACGGAAGGATCGTAAACGCTCTGAAGGACCCAGTACCAGATTGAGATGTCCAGGAGACCGAGACCGACTACGGTAAGTCCCATCACAGCACCTGAACGGAAAGCAAGCTTGAGACCTGAGTTCAAAGAGCGGCTGACCGCGTTGGCTGTCCTGGCGGAAGCGTAGGTAGCGGTCTTCATACCGATGAAACCGGCAAGTCCTGAGAAGAAACCTCCTGTCAGGAAGGCGAAGGGGACCCAAGGATTCTGGATTCCGAAGCCGTAGGCCAAAATAGCGAAGAAGACGGCCAGGACGATGAAGACAATGACAACCACCTTGTACTGCTGCTTAAGGTATGCCATCGCTCCTTCACGCACATACTGTGCGATCTCCTTCATTGTAGGTGTGCCTTCACTTTCC
>DBWN01000290.1:13101-15976 GCA_002308935.1 Bacteroidales bacterium UBA1237
ACAAAATAGAATAGAAAGTCCATGGTTTAATGGGTTTTTGGTATAAACTTCGACAAATATAGTTCTTTTGACCACATCTGGATTGCCGAAGTAGTTAAAGTGTCAATTATGTGAGTTTATTAGCCAAAAATCTATACCTCATCTGATAATTTGAGGAATAGCTCCAGGGAAACTTTTCAAAAAACAAAGTCTCTGGCTTCCTAGGTAATTAACGGCAACATTTAGTCGTTAATGACAATCCCCGGAACAGTTCGCTGTCCCGGGGATCTTGCTCCGGAAATCAATTCCGGTCGGATGACTTATTCAGCCTTGGGTGCCTCCTCTGCGTGTGCCTCGACTGCAGTTTCTGCTGCCTTCTTCGCACGGCTGCGGCGGGTGCTCTTCTTAGCTGTTGTCGCTGCTCCAAGAGCTGCCTCGTTGAAGTCTACGAACTCAACAAGTGCCATGTCAGCTGCATCTCCCTGACGGAATCCCGTATGAAGAACACGGAGATATCCACCGGGACGGTCAGCGATCTTGGGTGCTATATTGCTGAAAAGCTCCTTGACGGCTTCCTTGTCCTTGAGGTAGCTGAACACAACCCTACGTGAGTGGGTAGTATCCTCTTTGGACTTGGTGATGAGGGGCTCGACATAGCTCTTGAGGGCCTTAGCCTTCGCTACAGTGGTGTTGATCCTCTTGTGCTCAATAAGAGAAGAAGCCATGTTTGCGAGCATAGCCTTGCGGTGACCGCTCTTGCGTCCAAGGTGATTGAATGCTTTATTATGTCTCATGATTATTGGGGTACGTTAGCCTTTTTCTTTGGTTCGATATTATACTTTCTTACATCCATTCCGAATGACAGCTTCATCTTCTCGACGAGAATGTCAATCTCGTTGAGGGACTTTCTACCGAAGTTGCGGAACTTCATCAGCTCAGGCCTTGAATAAGAAACAAGGTCAGCGAAGGTGTCGATGTCCGCAGCCTTAAGGCAGTTGTATGCCCTGACAGAGAGACCCATGTCTGAAAGCTTGGTCAACAGGAGATGCCTCATGCGGAGTGACTCTTCGTCAAGTTCCTTCGAGTCAGACTCGACGGGTCCGTCAATGATGATCTTCTTGTCGTCCGTGAAAAGCTTGAAATGATATATAAGGATGTTGGCTGCATCCTGAAGAGCGGCGTTAGGAGAGATGGAACCGTCGGTAACAATCTCGAGGTTCAGTTTCTCATAGTCCGTCTTCTGCTCGACACGCCAGTCCTCAACTGTCCAGTTGACTTTACGGATAGGGGTATAGATGGCATCCACGGGAATTGTACCGATGGGTGTGTTCTCATCCCTTTCCTCCTCAGCAGCGACGAAGCCGCGGCCCTTGGTGATGGTAATGGACATTTCGAGTTTAACAGCGGGCTCAAGAGAGCAAATGTGCAGCTCAGGATTCAACACCTTNNACCTTGAAAGAAGACAATCCTTTGGAAATATCCTCTGCGGTAAACTCCTGCTTGCCGCTAATAGTGATGTTCGCTATCTCGGAATCCACAGAGTCGACCATCTTCTTGAAACGGACCTGCTTGAGGTTCAAGATGATCTCCTGCATTCCCTCGATGACCCCGGGAATAGTCGCGAACTCCTGGTCCACGCCCGTGATCTTGATCGAGCTGATAGCATAACCTTCCAGAGAAGATAACAGGATGCGACGGAGGGCGTTGCCAATGGTCTGTCCGTATCCAGGCTCAAGGGGCCTGAACTCGAAACGGCCAACGGTATCAGTGCCTTCGAGCATTATTACCTTGTCCGGCTTCTGAAATGCTAAGATTGCCATATTGATTCTTTTTAAGGTGTTAAATTTTACTTGGAGTAGAGGTCGACGATAAGCTGCTCGTTGATGTTCTCAGGAATTTCCTCACGTGCGGGGACGTTGAGATATTTTCCGGTGAGAGTCTTGGCATCGAACTCAAGCCATGAGTAACGTGTTGCGTTAGCGACACTGTTCTGGATAACCTCGAGGCTCTTTGACCTTTCCCTGACGGCGACGACGTCTCCAGCTTTCACCTGTGCGGAAGGGATGTTGCAGATCTCTCCGTTGAGGGCGATGTGCTTGTGGAGGACGAGCTGACGTGCAGCGGCCCTGGTGGGAGCAATACCGAGGCGGTAAACGATGTTGTCGAGACGGGATTCGAGGAGGAAGAGGAGGTTTTCACCCTTCTGTCCTGCCATACGGGAAGCCTTCTCATAAGTGCCACGGAACTGGCGCTCGAGAACTCCGTACATGTATTTGACTTTCTGCTTCTCCTTCAGCTGAGCGCCGTAGTCGGTAGCCTTCTTGGCACGCTTGCGGGCTGCTCCGTGCTGACCGGGAGCGAAATTTCTCTTCTCGAAATATTTGTCGGGGCCATAAATGGGCTCACCGAACTTACGTGCTATCTTGGTGCTGGGTCCAGTATATCTTGCCATAGCAAATCTTCTTTTAAAAATTAAACTTTACGACGGCCTTTAGGACGGCATCCGTTGTGGGGCATAGGGGTGACGTCGATGATCTCGGTAACCTCGATACCTGCGTTGTTGATAGTCCTGATAGCAGACTCACGTCCTGCGCCGGGACCCTTAACATAGCACTTCACCTTGCGGAGACCTGCGTCAAAAGCGGTCTTGGAAGCATCCTCTGCAGCCATCTGGGCAGCATATGGAGTGTTCTTCTTAGAACCTCTGAAACCGCACTTTCCTGCTGAAGACCAGCTGATAACCTGGCCCACAGTGTTGGTGAGGGATACGATAACGTTGTTGAATGTTGATGAAATATGTGCTTCACCAACGGCTTCAACCTTAACGACTCTCTTTTTTGCTGTTGTTGTTTTCTTTGCCATAATTCATCAATTATTTGGTTGCCTTCTTCTTGTT
>DBWN01000167.1 GCA_002308935.1 Bacteroidales bacterium UBA1237
GCCAAACTCCGTGAGAACATGAAGTACTTCCTCGAGGCTATCATGCCCGTGTGCGAGGAGTGCGGAATGAACATGTGCGTGCATCCTGACGATCCGCCGATCGAGATTCTAGGACTCCCCCGCATAGTCCGTACGGAAGAGGACATCGAGTGGTTCCTGAACGCAGTGCCGTCCAAGCACAACGGACTCACCTTCTGCGCCGGTTCACTCTCCGCAGGAGCGTACAACAACGTAGTCGAACTTGCCAAGAAATTCGCTTCAAGGACACACTTCGTGCATTTGAGATCCTGCCACATCTTCCCCAACGGCGACTTTACTGAGGCTTCCCACCTAGGAGGAAGGGCTGACCTTATCGAGCTCGTCAGGATATTCGAGAAGGAGAACCCGGATCTTCCCATGAGAGTCGACCATGGAATGACCATGCTCGGAGATGAAACCAAGGGATACAACGCCGGTTACTCGTTCCTTGGCCGCATGTTCGCCCTCGGACAGGTAGAGGGAATCATCGCCACAGTCGACCGTGAACTCGGCATCAAATACGTTCAGCCAGGATTCTTTGATTAAGATAAAAGACCATGAAACTCAAAGACATACTTTCAAAGGACTTCAACCCGACAGAATGGGAGGAGAAAGGATACATTCTCCCCAAGTTCGATATCGCAGCCATACGGAAGAAGACTTACTATGAGCCCACTTGGGTACATTTCGGAGGAGGAAACATCTTCAGGGCATTCCCTGCGGCAATCCTCAACGACGCCCTCAACACCGGCCGCTATGACCGCGGAGTGGTCGTCGCAGAGACCTTCGACTTCGAAGTGATCGACAAGGTATACACCCCCTATGACAACCTCTCCCTTTCGGTGAGCCTGCAGTCAAGCGGGACAATCGAAAAGAAGGTCATTGCCTCCATAACAGAGGCACTGAAAGCTGACTACGTACTTCAGGATTGGGAGCGTCTCAAGGAAATCTTCCGCAAGCCTTCTCTCCAGATGATTTCATTCACGATCACGGAAAAAGGATACGGGGTTCCTCCCGCAGACCTTGAAAGAGGCCTCTCTCCCCTTTTCGCGATGGGCAAAGTCGCCGTCCTCCTTCTTGAAAGGTACAACAATGGCGCTCTTCCCCTCACCGTCCAGAGCATGGACAACTGCTCCCACAACGGAGACAAAGTGAAGGCCGGAATCCTCGCCTACGCTGAGAAATGGGTCAATGACGGACTTGTTCCGGAAGGGTTCCTCGACTATCTGACAAAGGGGGACAAGGTTACTTTCCCCTGGTCGATGATAGACAAGATCACTCCCCGTCCCCACGAGAAGGTCAAGGAACTTCTCGCCCTGGACGGATTCGAGGACAACGATTATATCGAGACCTCGAAGCACACTTTCACTGCGCCTTTCGTGAATGCCGAAGAGGTCCAGTACCTTGTAATTGAGGACAATTACACCAACGGCCGTCCTCCGCTGGATCTGGGCGGTGCAGTCTACACGACCCGTGAGACCGTGGACAAAGTCGAGACGATGAAGGTGACTACATGCCTGAACCCTCTCCACACAGCAATGAGCATCTACGGATGCCTTCTGGGATACACTCTCATCAGCGCTGAAATGGCCGACGAGGACATACGTCCATTCGTACAGAAGATAGGATACATAGAGGCCATGCCGGTTGTGACAGATCCCGGGATACTGAACCCTTATGAGTTCATAGGCGCCGTCATCAACAAGCGTTTCCCCAATCCGTTCATGCCCGACGCCCCTCAGAGGATAGCTTCCGACACTTCCCAGAAGCTTCCCATCCGCTTCGGAGAGACGATAAAGAAATACCTCGCCCGAGGTCTCGACACAGACAATCTGATCCTCATCCCCCTCACTCTGGCAGGATACGCCAGATACCTCAAGGGCATAAAGGATGACGGGACTCCGTTCTCCCCTTCACCGGACCCCATGCTCGAGGAACTCCAGGCTGTCGTGGCTCCTCTTACAGTCGGCAAACCCGACCAGGATTTCTCTTGCCTGAAAGATCTCTACAGCCGTAAAGACATCTTCGGAGTCGACCTCTACGAGGCCGGGCTCGGCGAAAGGATCGAAGGCATGGTGAAGGAACTTTTCGAGGGAGAAGGCGCCGTCCGCGCAACTCTCCACAAATACGTAAAGGCAAGATAAACCAAGTTTGCTATACCTTTGAGGCAGGGAGGATGCACCGTCATGGAAAGCGTCCTCCCTGTTTCTTTTCTGTCCCGGGAAGACTTCCAAGGAACCCGCCCAAGAAAGGGCAAAAAGCCTCTCTGGGCCCATAAAGACGTCATTTTCGTAAAACATGTCTCAATTATTACACTTTTAGACGCAATTCTGACAAGTTTGACACAAAATTAGAAGTTATTGAATTGTACGATTCCCTCCACCCCTGTCCTAATAAGTAACTTTGTATCGTCGGAAAAGTGTGTTTTCCGTTCATGCAAGCAATGACAGAAATGAGGAATCTTTTATCAAAAACCATCCTTCTCGCCGCTCTCTTCGCTGCAGTTTCCTGCGGCAAGGAAGCCGATGTGAAACTCCCTTCGCTGGTGAGCGACGGAATGGTGCTCCAGAGGGACGTCCCCGTCAAGGTATGGGGATGGGCCGCTCCCGGTTCGACAGTCAAGGTAAAATGGCACGGAAAGACGGTCAAGGCCGTAGCCGGAAGCGACAGCATGTTCGTCGCGGTGCTCAAGAGCACACCCGCCGGAGGACCTTTCTCGATGAAGGTAGGATCCACGGTCATTTCCGACATACTGGTAGGTGACGTGTTCCTGTGCTCCGGACAGTCCAACATGGAACTCCCGGTGAGAAGATGTCTTGACGCTGTAGCCGGGGACATAAAGGATTTCAGCGACGAGGGGATCAGGTATTTCGGAGTACAGAGGCAGTATGACTTCGAAGGGCCGATGAAAGATGTGAACGGATCATGGCAGAAGGCTTCTTCAGAGCAGACGATCCAGGAATGGGGAGCTGTAGCCTTCTTCACAGCCAAGGCCCTCAAAGCTAAAACCGGCGTTCCCGTCGGAATGATAAATTCCGCTGTCGGAGGTTCCCCGATCGAGGCCTGGATGAGCGAAGAGATACTTCCCGACTACGCGCAGAAGGAACTCGCACAGTGCCGAGACCGCCATTGGATGGATTCGGTGCTGCACCATAACGCCACTCTTTATTCAGACTGGCAGAACGCCCACAACGCCCTCCCCGAGAACAAGGCCGCGAAATGGACGAAAGTCAACATCTTCGACACTTCATGGGCTAAGGACCGCAAAGGCGAAAACGTCTACGGAAGCCATCTTATGAGGAACGAGATAACTCTCACCGCCGACCAGGCGAAGGGCGGAGCTGTCCTTCACCTTGGTGCGATGGTAGACGCGGACTCCACCTTCATAAACGGCAAATACGTGGGTAACACCACTTACATGTATCCTCCGAGGAACTACTCCGTTCCGGAAGGGATC
>DBWN01000051.1:0-299 GCA_002308935.1 Bacteroidales bacterium UBA1237
TTCGCGTTTTTCCCGCTGTTTGCCGGAGCGCAGGTGACCGAGGAGGACCTTGAGAATGATTTCGGGGCGAGGGTCAACCTTTCGCTCGACAAGAGGATAGTGAAGGGCTTCCATGTGATAGCTGACGCCGAGGGACGTCTGTCCGATGATTTCAAGACTTTCGGAAGATATCAGGCCGGTATAGGTCTCACCTATAAAGCTTATGATTTCCTGAAGTTCGGAGCGGGTTACACCTTCATTGAGAAGAAGAACAGTTCCGGCATATGGAAACCCCGTCACCGTGCTTATGGGGACTTGAC
>DBWN01000051.1:427-3658 GCA_002308935.1 Bacteroidales bacterium UBA1237
CCTACTTCGAACTCCGCACAAGGCTGAACGATCCCGCTTGTACCGCCACATGGAGCACGACATCCGAGTCTTACTCGGACTATTCTTTCAAGGGTTATACCGACTTGTACAACAACCGTTTCAGAGGTGCGATAGGAACCGTGTACAATTTCGACAGCAGGAACTCTCTGGACATTTTCCTTCTGGGGGATTACTGCTACGAGAAGAATATCGACACCAACGCCGAAGGAACGAAGCTCAAATCCCTCACTTACAAGAGGAATCTGAATTTCTCCCTGGGAATCGGCTACACTTTCAGTTTCTGACGCCGTTCCCTTTACGGCAAAACGCCTGCTCTCCGCCCTCTGGATAAGACTCCGTGTGGCGGAGATTTTTCTTTCACCGGGGGAGTGATGTTTCACCCGGCAGTCAAAAAAACGGAAATTTTGTTGCGCTTTGCTTTCCTTATCCAAAATAAAAATCATATCTTGCGGAAGAATTCCCGCCAGAGGGTGAAAACCCTTATGCGGGTTTATTTTCCCTTATCCCCGAAAGCGGAGGGAAAGCGGACTGCAAAACCCCGAAATATATGAAACAGATCCGTATATCGGTTGAAAAGCTCAAGATCGGTGATAATGAAGAATGGACCGGTCTGGAGCGGGAGACCCATTACTCAAAAGAGGGTCTGCTTCTTTATGAGTACCGTTACGGTCATGAGCAGGAACAGGGAACCGTTTATAAATACAACGAAAACGGCCAACTTGTCTCAAAGACCGTCGAAACGGAAACCGGTTCCGTCATGGAAGTGAGTTACTCTTATACGGAGGACGGAAAGATCTCCGAGATACGAAGAGTAATTGACGGAGGTGATGCCGTCCAGGTGGAACGTAACATCTGGAGTGATGACGCATCCGAATGTAAAGTCATCTATGAGGAGAAACTCTCTGACGGTACCCTCAGTTCATGGAGCTATGACGAGAAGTACAAAGGCGATCTTCTCGTGAAGTCCGTCAGGCATTCCCCGGACGGGAAAGTCATGGAGATCGAAACCTACTCCCATTATCCCGACGGAACTCTCATGGAAGAGGTGCTGACGATAATTTCCGAGGCGGACGGCACACCTGTAGAGGAGACCGTCACCCGCTCTTATAACAGGAACGGTGAACTCGTACGTGTCTCCCATCCCGGGGACGAAGTGTTCGAGTTCACTTATGAACTGGACGAGGAGGGGAACTGGACAGGGATGAAGATATGGGACCACGCGGGAAATCTCCACGAGGAGTTCGTACGTGAAATCGCCTATTGGGATGATGACGAAGAATAGAGAGAAATAAAAGAATATCAGATAATTAACATCGAAAGAAAGTAAGAGATGGCATTATTCAGACAGGAACTGGCTATTGACTTAGGAACAGCCAACACCGTCATTTTCAAGGATGACGAAGTGGTGCTCGATGAACCGAGTATCATCGCCGTAGAGACCAAGTCAGGAAAACTGATGGCCCTCGGTCATGTGGCTCAGCAGATGGAGGAACACACTCCTCCGAAGATTTCGACGATCCGTCCCCTCATGAACGGAGTCATAGCGGACTACGATGCGGCTGAGCAGATGCTCACCGGCTTCATACGCAAAGCTATCGGCAGGAAGAAGACCATCTTCTCCCCGAGCCTGAAGACTCTTATCGGTATCCCCGGTGGAAGTACCCCCGTGGACATGCGTTCAATCCGTGACTCCGCATCACACGCTGGAGCCCATGAGGTCGTGATGGTCTACGAACCTATGGCTTCGGCCCTCGGTATCGGCCTGGACGTCACAGCCCCTAACGGAAACATGATCGTCGATATCGGAGGCGGTACTTCCGAAATCGCTGTCATCTCCCTGGGAGGTATCGTCGAATCCGCTTCCATCCATGTGGCAGGAAACGAGATCACAAACGACATCATAGACTATATGTCCCAGCAGCACAACATCCATGTGGGAAGGACTACCGCTGAGCAGATCAAGTTCAACGTCGGTTCCGTCCTGGTGGATCTCGGTGACCAGGCTGTGGAACCCTATAGGGTGAAAGGAAGGAACATCCTCACCGGTCTTCCTTTGGAGGCTGACATCACTTACCAGGAGATCGCTTCCTGCATCGACAAGACCATCGACAAGATCGAGAGTGAAATCCTCCGTGTCCTCCAGAGGACTCCGCCGGAGCTTTACTCCAATATCGTGGTGAACGGAATCTGGCTCGCCGGTGGCGGTTCACTTCTGAGGGGTATCGCCGAGAGGTTCTCAAAGAAGGTGAACATCCCGTTCCATGTCGCCGAGGATCCTCTGAAGGCTGTGGCAAGGGGAACCTGCCTCGCTCTCAAGGAGCCCAACTATCCTTTCCTCATGAAATAAACCGTAACCGGATAAGCGTGATCACCGGGAGTCTCTCCGAAAGCGGGGGGATTCCCGGTGCTCGTATATTGTCAGGACAGATTAGAACAGTCCGACAATGACATTCCAGAATAGGTATCTGACGGCTTTGCCTATGAAAAGAAGAAGGAATGTCCATCCTCTCGGAGCCTTGTAGAATCCCAATGCGAGGACTGAAAGGTCTCCCACTATCGGGAACCAGCTCACGAGAGCAAGCCAGACACCGTATTTGTGGACTTTTTCCTGCTGCTGCTCGAGTTTCTCACGAGTGACCTTGAACCATTTCTCGATCCACTCCCATTTGCCGAGCCATCCGAGATAGTATGTGAACAGACTCCCTATCCAGCTTCCTGTGGTCGCCGCAACGAAGCACCCGAGGTCCTGCCCTGTAGTGGCCAGAATCGCCACATACAGCACATCTGAACTGAACGGCACTATTGATGCCGCCAGCATGCTTCCAAGAAAAAGGCCCAGGAGGCCAAGTCTTTCCAACCACTCCATTGCAGAACTGAATTCGGGGATGCAAAGATACTGCTTTTGGATTTATCACCGCTACATCGCCACGACCTCTTTTGTCCTTCTCGACTCTCTGGCTTTCCTCACATAGAGTTTCAGGATGTCTGATGGCAGGGAAGAGTTCCTCGCGAACTCTCTCGTCCTTTCCTCGTCCTTTGAAAGGGCGGTGGCCAGCAGCCATGCGACTCCCATCCTTATGTAATAGGGCTCTCCTTCGCGGAATCCGGCCTCTTCGACCGATCTGAAGGTCTTCTCCAGATCCTCAGGACCGATAAGATGCACCATCGAGAGGATGATTCCGGTCCTTACGGTGAACTCGTATCCGGGGT
>DBWN01000051.1:3711-4280 GCA_002308935.1 Bacteroidales bacterium UBA1237
TCTTTTTTCACCCATTTTGAGTTGCAGCAGAAGTTGTCGCAGATGGCCCAGTTGTCGATTGAAGGGAGGAACTTGAGGATTCTCTCTTTCCTTTCCTCGAAAGGGACTTTCATGTAATCAATGACTAATCCCCAGACCATTCTTTCCTCGTGATAGAGGGATTCCTTGCCGGAAGAGGAGAGCTGTTTTTCAAGCCCGTCCAGCGCCCAGTCAGCCTTGCCGGAGGAAACGATCCCCTTGGCTACGGTTTTCATTTCCGGAGTGTGGAGCCCCATTATCACGGTCCCTTCTCCGGGTGCTATTATGTGGATGTGACCTTCACGGTAGTGGCTGTCCGAGAGGAATTTGGGGCAGATGTGCGGGCGGAGTATATCTTCAAGCATTGCAGATGTTTTCTTAAGTTGCAAATATAGTCTTTGCGGATGGATTTTCAGTCAAAACAAAGGCACGGAAATTGATGCCGGTTTGAACCGTACAATTCATATCAATATGGGCAACTTCTCAGAAAAGATTTCACGCTCCGTCGGGAGGCTTGTTGACAGTTTCAAGGAATTTCCGCTTGAAGCGCT
>DBWN01000175.1:0-182 GCA_002308935.1 Bacteroidales bacterium UBA1237
GCTGCGAAGTCGACTTCGGGCAATGAGGAATTCTTGCGTGCCAGGTTGTACAACTCCATGTATTCCTTGGCGTCCACAAGGTCGGGCATCTTTGCGATGTACTGGCTTCCGATGTAACCGTCATAGGAAAGAACGGCACGGCCCTCTTTACCCTGTTTGGTGGTGACCAGTACGACACCGTT
>DBWN01000175.1:231-5725 GCA_002308935.1 Bacteroidales bacterium UBA1237
TTGGGGTTCAATGCGTTGATGTCACCTCCGGCAACACCGTCGATGACGTACAGAGGTTCTGAATCACCTACGGTTCCGATACCGCGGATATTGACCTTGTAGCCACGGCCTGGCTGACCGGAGTTCTGGGTGATGTTGACACCAGGGCTCTGGCTCTGGAGAGCTGCGACGGCTGATGTGGTGCTCAGTTTTGCAAGGTCGTCACCTTTGACCTGGATGGTGGAACCGGTGACGAGTTTTTTCTGCTGGACACCGTAACCGATGACTACTGATTCGCTCAATTGGTCGAGCTCAGGGCTCAGGACGATGTCCACAGTGCTGCGGCCACCGATAGACTCTTCTGCGTCATTGTAGCCGAGCATGCCTACGGAAAGGACTCCGTTCGCGGGAGCCTGGATGGTGTAAAGTCCCTCGGCGTCGGAGGTGGTCCATGCCGAAGTGCTTTTGACGACAACCGAAGCGTAGGGGACAGGTGCTCCCGTCGCCTCATCGGTTATTCTTCCGCGGACCGTGATGTTCTGGGCTTGGAGATTCCATGCTAAGAACCCCGGCAAAAGAAGAAGGAGTAACTTGATTGTTCTCATAATCCTTTTTTGATTGGTTTTGTTAACTATATAAGGTTCATTGGATTCAGAGGAGGGATGCGCCGATAAGCTGCACATCGTCGCAGCATAGGGGCTGGATCACAAGCCTTTCAAGGGCTTTGTGGTAAGGGAACAGTTCCTTGAGAGTGGACTCCGTGGATTTACGGAAGAGAGGCCATGCTTTGGCTATTCCACCGCCTATTATGATATGGGAGGGGTCGTACGCCAGAAGCACCACATTAAGAAGTTCTCCGAGGGTCCTTCCGAACTCATCGAAAACCGCCAATGCCTTGGGATCGCCGTTTTCAGCGTCCTTGGCAGCCTTGTGGCCTTCAAGTTCGTGGGATATGAAGAACTTCTTGGCGCAATACTCTTCGATTATACCGTCACGGTAGGGGAGAGAACCGAGTTCGCCGGATCCGCCGTTCGCTCCGCAGAAAAGTACGCCTCGGTCAACTATCCCCATTCCTACTCCGGTACCGAGGGTGATACCCACCAGCACTTCAGGTTTGGCATTGTCCGGGAATGTCGCGTACGCGCCAAGCGCGAAACAGTTGGCGTCGTTGTTGATCGCCACGGGGATGCTGAATCGCTTCTCAAGGTATTCCTTCAGAGGGACTTCCTTCCATGAGGGAATATTCACGGCGTCATATATTATGCCTTTGTCAATGTCCAGCACTGAGGGCACTCCGATACCGATCTTGCTGGTATCGGGGGTAATTATTCCTTCAATATTGGAAGACAGGTAGTCGAGCGTTTCCTCGAGCGTGTCATCCGGCTGGAACGATGGGACGGAAATTTGTTTTCCGGCCTTCCCGTCTTTGACAAGACCCATGCACAGATTGGTCCCGCCTATGTCGATTCCGAGTGTCATATCGCTTAGTTTTGTGCAAAATTAGACGGCCGGAAATTCAATCCGAATGAAGAAATGCGTATTTGTATACACAATTTGCGTATTTTGTTGTAACGTTTTAAGTGTTTGGCTATAAGTGATGCAGGTAAATAGCTATGCTATTTGGGTTTTTCAGAAGAGGTTTTTTCCCGCTCTTCACGTCCCGTCCCTGTGTATTCTTATAAATCGTTTCAAACAATTGCGTGAATTGTTCCCTCAAATACGCAAATTTGTATTATCTTTATCTTCCGAATGAATAATTTTGCAGCATCCAAAACCGCTTTTACCGATATGAACAAATTCTGGATTCCTGTTATGGCCGCCGTCCTGGCATTGGCATCCTGCTCCGGAGGGAAACTCATGGAGAACGGTGATGTACTCGTCCTTGATTCAGGATGGACCCTTTCCTCAGAAGGGGTCAGCGGCTCATTCGACGCCAAGGTGCCTTCAACTGTCGCCGGCGTCCTCAATGAAGAAGGGTATTTCGGGAAGAATCTCCTTGAAGGGAAGAACTACGCGTCCATAGACAAGTCTATCTTTGACGGTGTATGGACCTATAAGAAAGTGTTCGTTTTCCCCTCAGCTCCCGCTTCCTCCCAGAAATATGAACTGGTCTTCGACGGCCTTGACTATTACGCTGATATCACTTTGAACGGAAAGAAGCTCGCTTCTTCGGACACCACTTCGGGAGTGTTCATCAGAAGGGCGTATGACGTGAGTGTGGTCCTCAAGAAGAAAAACACCTTGGAAGTGTCCCTGAAGAGGGCGCAGCCCGGGGATCTCAATATCGGCTTTGTGGACTGGAATCCCCGTCCAGTGGATGAGAGCATGGGCATCGTGCGTCCCGTGTCGCTTCACGCTACGGGTGACGTGTCTGTCGAGGACGTGTTCGTGATCCCTGACTTGGATACGGAGAATTTCGCATCGGCTGACCTGAAGGTCAATGTTACTCTGAAGAACCATTCGGCTTCTCCAGTAAGCGGTGATCTTGCGGTCTCATTCGAAGGTGGCGAGGCTTCGCTGGAAGTCTCTCTCGGAGCGGGGGAGAGTTCGGTATTCACCCTCGACCCTTCATGCATGCCGCTTCTTCACGTATCTTCCCCGAGAGTGTGGTGGAGCCATGACCTGGGAACCCCTGAGATGTATTCTCTCACTGCCTCATTCTGCATTGACGGGAAAATCTCCGATTTCAAGGAGGTGCCTTTCGGAATCAGGAAGATCGAAAGCCGTCTTACGGCCAACAACTACCGGCAGTTCACCCTCAATGGAAAGGATATCCTTCTCAAAGGTGCCGGCTGGACTGATGACATCTTCCTGCAAGACACCCCTGAGACTCTCCGCCGTCAGGTCGAGTATGTCAAGGACATGAACCTCAACTGCATACGTTTCGAGAACATCTGGGGAAAAGATGACACGGTATATGACCTTTGCGACCGTCTGGGAGTCCTCGCCCTTGTTGGTTGGAGCTGCCAGTGGGAGTGGGAGGACTACTGCGGACTTCCCGAGTCTGACGGCTACGGGTGCATAAACACTCCTGAGACTGAAGACCTTGCGGTGAAGTATTTCCGTGACCAGGTCGTGAGGCTCCACAATCATCCCGCCATCATAGGATGGATGACCGGAAGTGACCGTATCCCTAATCCGGGGCTCGAGAAACGCTACATGGAGATCTATTCAGCCCAGGAGTACCGTCCTTACATCAACTCAGCGAAGAACCAGATGAGCACAGTGAGCGGCTGGTCCGGAAGCAAGATGGAAGGACCGTATGAATATGTGGGACCGGATTACTGGTTCTTCGATACCGAGGCGGGCGGAGCTTTCGGATTCAATACCGAGACCGGAATAGGCGCCAACATCCCCCAGATTGAATCTTTGAAGAAGATGATACCCGAGTCCGAGCTCTGGCCCATCTCCGATACCTGGAATTACCATTGCACGGCATCCTCCTCGGCAATGAACAACATGAACATGCTGACTGAGGCAGTGAACCGTCATTACGGTGAAGCTTCCTCCCTGGAAGAGTATGTCAAGAAAGCCCACGCTGTCGACTACAACGGCACCGGCGGAATGTTCGCGGCTTTCCGTGTCAGGATGCCCCTTGCCACCGGTATCGTACAGTGGATGCTGAACTCGGCATGGCCTTCAATGTACTGGCAGCTCTATGACTGGTACGGAGTGCCTACTGCAGGATACTACGGAACCAAGAAGGCTTGCGAACCGATGCAGCTTCTTTTCAATTACGCGGACCGTTCGGTCTATGCCGTAAGCGAGAGCCCCGAAGACTGCATCCTCACCGCTTCCGTCAAGGTCTATGACCAGGATTCAAGACTCCTCAGTGAAGGACAGTCCCCGGTCATGATGACCTACAGGGACAGCCGTCCCGTATTCGACCTCGGAAGGTTCGATGTGCTGCCGCACTTCGTGTTCCTTACCCTTACCGACAAGGACGGGAAAGTCGTGGCTGACAATTTCTATGCGATTCCAAGGAAGGACAACGCTTACGACTTCTCCAAGACCAACTGGTACAAGACTCCGTTCACAAGGTGGGCTGACCTGTCGTTCACTTTCGCCGGAGGCGAGAACCTGCCTGAAGTTTCAGTGGAGAAGACTGATGAGGGCTACAATGTCACCCTGACCAACGGGTCCCAGAGGGTCTCCGCGATGAACATCTTGAAAGCCAAAGATCCGGACGGGAACCTTATCGTACCCGCCGTTTGGAGCGACAATTTCATCTCGCTCTATCCCGGACAGAAGAAGACAGTCACTCTTAAGACTGATGTGAAGAATGTGAACATAACCGTTGAATGACAATAGATGATCTGGATATGAAACGAATATTGACTATTGCCGCCGTCTTGGGACTGTCCCTTGCGGCTTTCGCCCAGAATGTCGATCAGGGAAGGGATCTTTCCAAGTATGCTGACGACAAGTTCGGAGAGGATGACAAGTACCAGGTGGAGACCCCTTACGCGACCGTAACCGTGTCACAGCCCAAATCCAAGGCCAAGATCAAGAACGTCATCGTGCTCATCGGTGACGGTATGGGCCTGGAGCAGGTCAGCACCGGATGGGTTTTGAATGGGGGACACCTCAACATCGACAACTTCAAGTTCGCCGGATACTCCAGGACATACGCTTCAGACCGTCTTGTGACCGACTCTTCTGCAGGCGGGACAGGCATTTCCAGCGGAATCAAGACAAAGTACGGCTATATCGGAGTTGATGATGACGGGAAACCCGTGGAGAGCCTTCTGCATTATGCACAGAAGAAAGGAATGAAGACGGGAGTCACCGTGACCTGCAGGATCAACGATTCCACTCCGGCGGATTTCGTGTGCCATTCGACCGACCGTCACGAGGAGGAGCAGATAGCCGCCCAGTACGTGGGCTGCAATGTTGATTTCCTCTCTGGCGGCGGACTCAAGTTCTGGAAGGAAAGGGAAGACGGACGTGACCTTGTGAGAGAAATGCAGGACCTCGGATACACCTTCGTGGATGATCTTGAGGGTGTGCGCTCTTTCAAGGGAGGGAAGTTCCTCGGGCTTTTCGCTCCGCTTGACATGGATCCCGTACTTGACAGAGGCCCCGTTCTTCGTGAAACAGCCAAGAAAGCGATCGAAGTGCTCGACAACAAGAAGGGCTTCTTCCTGATGATCGAGGGCTCACAGATCGATGACTGGGCTCACCGCAACAAAGTCGGACATATGGCGGAGGAGCTCTTCGAGTTCGACAAGATCATCGGTGATGTTCTCCAGTTCGCGGAAAAGGACGGCCATACCCTCGTCATCGTGACCGCTGACCATGCTACCGGCGGACTCACCCTGATTGACGGAAGCCTTGAGGAAAGAAGCGTCAAGGTGCATTACTCCACCAAAGGACATAACGGGATAGTCGTTCCGGTGTTCGCCTATGGCCCTCATGCTGAGGACTTCGTGGGAGTGTATGAGAACGCTGAACTCTCAAGGAGGATAAAGGCTCTGATGAAGTAGCCTGTCAATCCTCGAAAAGACATGGCCGG
>DBWN01000175.1:5810-6409 GCA_002308935.1 Bacteroidales bacterium UBA1237
CATACGCAGGAATCCGACCATACGTTCTCAGCGGTCTCCACCATGTCCACTATAGTATATATAGGTAGTATGAGACCCATGATGGCGACAGGTGCACCTATTCCGGTCATAAGGGACACCGTGAGGAAGAAGCATCCCATGGGGACTCCGGCATTCCCTACAGCGGCGAAAACTGAAATCAGTACCCACAGGAGCATTGTCGGAACAGAGAGAGTCATTCCGCTGTTCTGCATGACAAAGAGCGAGGTGACGAGGATGAACGCTGCGCATCCGTTCATGTTGACTGTGCAGCAGACCGGAAGCACGAACCTTGACACCCTCTTGTCAGCTCCCATCCTTTCTTCAGCTGAAGAGATCGTGACAGGGAGGGTGGCAGCGCTGCTCTTTGTGAAAAGGGCCATAAGGACGGCCGGTGTCATAGCCTTCAGAGTCTTGAGCGGGTTGATTCCGCGGGCGAGAAGGAAGAGGGGGAGTATGACAGCGAATTGGATGACGTTGCCAAGCAGCACGACAAGGGCCCATTTCCCGAGTGAACCGAGGATGACTCCACCGCTGAGCTGCGAAGAAAGCTGTGCGGCGAAGCAGGCGATTCCAAGAGG
>DBWN01000180.1:0-1670 GCA_002308935.1 Bacteroidales bacterium UBA1237
TATATGCGCAATTCTGACGGCACTGCATCACTTGTCGTCACGATCTCTCCCGAACACAGGGCTCTCTTTGAGGCTGCTCTTGCTGAGGTCAAGGACAAATACGAGAAGAAATACGGAATCAAGTACAACATAACCTTCACCTATCAGGACAAGTCAACTGACACTATCGCCGCTGATGTGAAGAACCGTCCTTTCAGAACAGAAGACGATGTACTTCTTTTCCGTCCTGCCGGACACGGCGCTCTCATCTATAACCTCAATGCGGTCCCCGAGGAGATAGTGTCGATAAAGAATATCGACAATGTCTCCAATGAAAGGTTCCTTCCTGTAACCGCCCGTTACAAGAAGGTCCTTCTCGGAAAGTGCCTTGAACTCCGTGACATCATTTTCGGATTCCTCAAGGAGTTCGATTCCTACGACGATCCCGCTTCCCCTGAGTGCCGCAGGCTTTGCGACAAAGTTGAGTCCTTCCTCGACAGGGAACTTTGCATCCAGCTTCCTCTTACTTCTTCACCCGCTGAGAGAGTCGCCCTTCTGCGCTCCAAACTCGACAGGCCGATCCGTGTATGCGGAATGGTCAAGAACGAAGGTGAACCCGGAGGCGGTCCCTTCATCATTGCCGGCAAAGACGGATCAAGCAATCTCCAGATTCTTGAAAGCGTTCAGATCAACATGGCGGACGAACGTTCCAAGAGCATCCTTGCGAACGCGACCCATTTCAACCCCGTCGATCTGGTCTGCTGCCTGCGCAATTACAAGGGAGAGAAGTTCGACCTCCTCAAATTCGTCGACGAGGAAGCCGGCTTCATCAGCTCCAAGAGTTATCAGGGCAGGGAACTCAAGGCTCTCGAACTTCCCGGTCTGTGGAACGGAGCGATGAGCGACTGGAACACCATGTTCGTTGAAGTTCCTTTGGAGACATTCAACCCCGTCAAAGTGGTTCTTGATCTTCTGAGACCCGCTCACCAGTAGAATCCCATACCATATTATTATATAGACCGGCCATTATGCATGACCGGTCTTTTTCGGCACTATCGGATCCTTTCCAAAAAAAAGTGAAAAATTATCATCATTTCTATTGCGGATATCAAAAAACTGCCTATCTTTGCAGTGTACTAATAAACTAATACACCAATGTACTTCGATGTGCTTTGAGTGAAAAGAAAAATAAACATTAGCAGAAAATGATATCCATCAACAATCTGGCATTCAGCTACGGCTCGCTTAATGTGTTGAGCAACATTACGATGACTCTCGAAGAAGGCCGAATCTACGGCCTGCTTGGAGAGAACGGAGTGGGGAAGACCACTCTGCTTACTTTGCTTGCCGGCCTCAAAAAGCCTCAGGCAGGTTCAATACTTACTGACGGGGTTGACCCTTTCAAACGTCTCCCTTCTTTCCTTCAGGACCAGTACTATCTTCCCGATGAGGTACTTCCCTGCAAGATGACAGCCTCTTCCTGGGCAAAGTCCTGTGGTGAATTGTGGCCTCTGTTTGACTACGGAAAGTTCGTCACCATCATGAAGGAGTTCGAAACAGACCCTTCTGCCAAGATGAACAAGATGAGCTCCGGACAGCTCAAGAAGACTTACATCAGCTTCGCTCTTTCTTGCGGAGCCAAGTATCTTCTGATGGATGAACCCACCAACGGACTTGACATCCCTTCGAAG
>DBWN01000180.1:1736-6525 GCA_002308935.1 Bacteroidales bacterium UBA1237
AACATCATCGACCCGATCATCATCCTTGACCGTCAGGAAGTTCTTCTGAACGCTTCCCTCGAGGAAATCACATCCAAACTCTTCTTCGATTACGGTAACGTACTCAATCCTGATTCATTGTATTCGGAGAGACTGCCCGGAGGATTCATACAGGTGTATCCCAACACTGAAGGCGTTGAAAGCAAGGTCAATATAGAGGCCCTCTTCAATGCGGTCCATTCAAACAAGCAGCTCGTAAAGGGCATGTTCACCAAATAAACAAGACTGCGCCATGAACAACAATACAAAAGTAAGCGACGTTTTCGACTTCTCCCGTTTCGGGAAGTATCTTGTATACGATCTGAAAAACGCATGGAACTCCTACGGGGTTGCGATCATCACATTGGCCAGCATTCCGCTGGTAGTATATGTGGCCCACATCCTTTTCGGCAATCTTTGGTCAGTCCGATGGACGGCTCCTTCATTGTCTTCCAGGATGTCCATTTTCGCATTGACTACGATAGTGATGGCGATCACCATTCCCTCAAAACTGTACGGTAATCTCACATCCAAGAAAGAAGGGACAGCTTATCTGATGGTCCCTTCCTCGACACTTGAGAAGTTCGTCTCCATGCTCCTTGTATGCCTGATCGCCTTACCGGTGGCCTACTTCGGAGTCTACTTCATTGAGGATTGGCTGCTTTCAGTTTTTGATCCTTCCATGACCGGCACTGTTTTCTCTACGGTGAGTGAAGGCCTTCTCGGTCCCGGCGCATCGAACATTGTCACGGATGGTGAAGACATGTCAATCACTCTGATGGGCAAAGGCATCCCTGCCATATACATGAGCATAGCAGTCACACTGATGATATTCCTTCTGGGTGCGCTCTGTTTCAAGAAATGGAAAATCGTAGGAACGATAGCTGTTTTGTTCGCCCTGTCTGTTTTGATGACCCTCATTCTCGCAGCAATGGTAAACAGCGGCTTCGACGGTTCTGCAATCCGGGAATACCTTTATGCGAACATCGACCGGATAGACAAAATCTTCAACCTCTGGTCAATCATCATAAATACCGTGATTGTGTGCGGTCTCGGTGCCGGTATATTCTTCCGTCTTAAAAGCTTAAAACTTTAGTATATGGACTTCGACAACAATAAACCTATATATCTCCAGATAAGCGATTCCCTGTGTGAGAGGATTCTTCGCGGAGAGTTCGCCGAGGAGGAAAGGATTCCCTCGGTAAGGGAATACGGATCATCCATCGGTGTGAATCCCAATACGGTGATGAGGACTTACGAGACCCTCACCCAGGACGGGATCATCTACAACAAAAGAGGAATCGGGTACTTCGTGTGCCCCGGTGCCAAGGACCTGATCCTCGAAATCCAGAGGAAGACCTTCCTTGATGAAGAGCTTCCGGCCATCATAAAAAGGATGCGCCTTTTGCAGATACCTCTTTCCGTGCTTACGGAAAAAATGAAGAAAGAACAGTAAAATCAGTTGCAACAATTCCGCACGGAGTACGTCATAAGAATGGAAATGTTCCGGAATACTGAATAATAACAGATATAGAAATGAAAACATTCTCAAGAATCTTGCTTGCAGTCTCGGCTGCAGCCATCGTCACCCTCTCGATGTCATCATGCGTGTTCAGAATCGATGGTATCAAATCCATAAAACCATTGATGCCCGAAGGTGATCTTGTGACAAAGACTGTAATACCCCAAGACGGTTTCAACTCAGTAGGAATGGCGGGGAGTTTTGATATGGAGGTCATCCAGTCCCAGGACGGACCGAAGATTGAAGTCACGACTTACGAGAACCTCCAGTCCTGCTTCCATGCGGATATGAAGGGAAACAATCTTTCCCTCTATTTCAAGAGCGATTCCACCTCGAATATCATCCTCAAGGACACCAAAGTCGTCGTCTATGTGAAGGACCTCAAGGGCGTGAGCCTCGCAGGATCCGGTGACCTCAAAGTGATGCCGTTCACCACTGAGAATGATTTCGAGCTCTCTGTCGCCGGTTCGGGAGACGCCACCATCGGTTCCATATCATGCGCTGACCTTACCATCAGCGTTGCAGGATCTGGTGACATCAACGCTTCAGGGATAGCCTGCAAGAGTCTCAAGGCCAGTATCGCCGGTTCGGGAGATATCGCCCTCTCAGGAACAGCCGACTTCGCGTCCTATTCTGTCGCAGGTTCAGGTGACATTGATGCGAAATCCCTGAAGGCAGGAGAAGTGAAGACCAGCAAAGCGGGTTCAGGTGACATAAGATACTGATGAACTCCGCTCTAGGAAATATACATGAAAATACTTTTTCAGCTACAGACAAAATAGAGCAGAAATACTTTTAACCGCTATGAAACTCACTTCTTGCCGGGTGACCGGAAAGATAAGGGGTACCGCCGCCTGAGAAGGCCGTGGTACCCTTTCGGGATTAATGATAAGTCCATCTGTCTTTTCTTCAGGATTTTGCGTATTTGGTTCTTTTTATTAATTTTGCGCCCGTACTTTTACCTCGACCTGGTTTAATTGACCAGATCATAATGAAATATCAAAAGATTAACGTGGCTGATAGCCATTTCCGCAATAATCGTCCCTCTTTTTTCGGGATGCAGTAAGGAGGCTCTGGAGGATACCGGTGCCACTGTCGTTGTTCATGGAGCCACCCTTGACAAGAAGACCTCTTTCCCCGTCATGGGGATAAGGGTTGTTCTCAACGCTTACAAGAAAATCCGATTCCAGGACCAGAAAACCCGTAAAGAGCGACACTACTTACACTTCTACTCTAGGCCTTTTCGAGATCATCACTTCCGAGAAATCCGCCAACCTCACTTACGAACTTGTCGCGACTGATGTCGACGGAGAGAAAGGAGGGTCATACTCCGAGTCGGTGATCGGCATTTCACTTTCTACGGACAGTCCCTCTTTTGACGCCAACACCAATACCTACCATATGGAAGGGAACTTCTTCTTCCTTGAGAGGAATTGACGGCAGGACCCTATTACATACTATATAAACAGAAAGACGATGACCTTTGCGGCCACCGTCTTTTTGGTTCGTGATGCCTCTTTATTACCAGCCGAGGACGTAAGCGAAGATAAGGGGAGCGACGATAGTGGCGTCGGACTCGACTATGAACTTCGGAGTCTCGGGAGCGAGCTTGCCCCAAGTGATCTTCTCGTTGGGAACTGCTCCGGAATATGAGCCGTAAGAGGTTGTGCTGTCTGAAATCTGGCAGAAGTAAGCCCAGAGGGGAGTGCCCTTCCATCCGAGGTCCTGCTCCATCATAGGGACGCAGCAGATGGGGAAGTCACCCGCTGTACCTCCTCCGATCTGGAAGAAGCCTACGCCTGCTCCCTCGGAGTTCTTCTTGTACCAGTCGACGAGGAACATCATCACTTCGACACCCTGGATCACGAGGTCGGGTTTGAACTCTCCGTTGATCACGTGCGCGGTGAAGATGTTACCTGTGGTGCAGTCTTCCCATGCGGGGCAGATGATGGGGATATTCTTCTCGCATGCGGCCATGACCCAGCTGTCCTTGGGATCGATCTCGTAGTACTTCTCCAGTACACCGCTGCGGAGGATCTGGTAGATGTATTCGTAAGGGAGATATCTCTTACCCTCTGCCTGAGCCTTCTTCCATACGTCCACGAGAGCACCCTCGAGACGGCGGAAAGCTTCTTCTTCCGGGATGCAGGTGTCAGTAACACGGTTGTAGTGGTTGTTCAGAAGCTCCTGCTCCTGTTCAGCAGTGAGGTTCCTGTAGCCGGGTACCCTGTAGTAGTGGGAGTGGGCTACCAGGTTCATGATGTCCTCTTCGAGGTTGTTCGCTGAACAGCAGACGAAGGAGAACTTGTCCTGGCGGATCATTTCCGCGAGGGAAAGACCGAGTTCCGCAGTACTCATGGCACCAGCCATGGCGAGGAACATCTTTCCTCCCTTGGCGAGGAGTTCGTCATATGCCTTGGCGGCATCGACAAGAGCCGCTGAATTGAAGTGGCGGTAATTGTGGGTAATGAAATTTGAAATAGGTCCCTTTTCCATTTTGGATCACCTTGTTTTTAAGTCCATCCGGGTCCTCGGCGAAACTCTTCACACGAATATTTCCCAACCGGGACCCTGAACTGCAAAAATACTGAAAAAATGCTGCATTGCACCATCGGGACATTCTTTTTTGAGGTAAAGAGCCATTCTTGGCAGGTATTATTCCCTTCAAGTATGGAATTCATTCAAAAAAGGCTTACATTTGTCAAAACCCCCATATTGGTTCATACCATGCGAAACGGACTTATCAAGAAATTCAGTTCCATAAGGACCCCATTCTACTTCTATGACATGGATCTTCTCAAGAAGACCCTGGACCGTCTCCAGGCGGCTTCTTCCATGTATGGAATCAGATGCCATTACGCCATCAAGGCGAATACCGAACCCAGGATCATGACCGCCATTTCCGCCAGAGGCCTTGGCGCCGACTGCGTGAGCGGAAACGAAGTCCTGCATGCCGTCAAATACGGCTTCAAACCGGAAGGCATCGTATATGCCGGTGTGGGAAAAACGGACTGGGAGATAGACATAGCTCTCCGTCTGGGTTGTTCTTTCAACTGCGAATCCATCCCCGAACTGAAAGTCATCTCCGAAATGGCTGCCGCCAGCGGCCTCAAGGCGAAAGTGTCCATAAGAGTGAACCCCAATATCGACGCCCATACCCACAGGTATGTGACCACCGGTCTGGACGAGAACAAGTTCGGTATCCCGGCGTGTGATTTCGAAGCCGTGGCCGACTTTCTGAAAGAGTCT
>DBWN01000180.1:6651-8312 GCA_002308935.1 Bacteroidales bacterium UBA1237
GGCCTCGGAATAGATTACGAGAATCCTGACCTCCGCCCTTATCCGGATTTCAAGCTCTGGATGGATACAGTGGCGAAGATGCCGATAAGACCTGACCAGACCTTGCACCTTGAGCCCGGACGTTCACTGGTGGGACAGTGCGGCTCGTTGATTTCAAGGGTGGTCTACGTGAAGCCCGGAGAGACCCGCAACTTCCTCATAGTGGATGCCGGAATGACTGACCTCATAAGGCCGGCCCTTTACGGAGCGTACCACAAGATCGACAACCTGTCGGCTCAGCTTCGCGGAGACTATTCCGACAAGGAGGAGAATGAACTCCAGAGGTACAGTGTAGTAGGACCCATATGCGAATCGAGTGACGTATGGGGAACCGGCAGGCAACTTCCTCTGAGTTACCGCGGAGACCTCATAGCAATAAGAAGTGCAGGTGCTTACGGCCAGACTATGGCAAGCACCTACAACATGAGGGATCTCGCCCCCGCAGTATTCTCTGATGAACTTTAGGGAGATTCTCTAGTTTTTGAATTCCGGCTGTCTGTCGGGATCAAGTTCACCCCAGAAGGAGATGGATTCCCTCTTCTTCGCCCTTACGTCTATTGACGCCTTTCCGTTCGAGAATATCGTTATCTCGTAGTGGAGGACGTCTTCGCCGTTGTTCGAGACGATTTCTATCACCTCCTCACCTTTCCTGTTGGTGTAGCGGTTGTATTCGTCGGTCTTGGCCTCGAAGTTGAGCACCTTGCCGCCACCGTAGGCTACATCGTATGCGACTCCGAAGTAAGGCAGATACGAAATGAACTTGTCACCGTCGACGGTGATTCCGTATGGATCAGTGAAATGCCTTGTTGTACCCCTTCTGGGTATCATGGTGTCGACACTTATCTTGTATTGACGGCTGTCGAGAGCCTTCTTGACGCCTTGTTCAATCCTGATGTCTTCTTCCGCTTTCTGCTCGGGGGTCATGGTCGTGATTCCGCATCCGTTCAGAAGAAGAGCCGTGGCGGCTATCGCCGTCATCGCAATGATATTCAATGAATGTCTTTTCATAAAAAGTAGTGTTATTGGTGATTGTTATTGCGAAAATAGTGTTTTTTGTCTTCAGTTGTTCCTTTCGTCAATTTTTTCTAAAAACAATACCCTCGATCCTGACAAGGCGCTGGACCTTCTTTTCGAAGCTTTAGGTATGGAGAAATGATCCTTTCAGACAGCTGACAGGAAGGGGAGAGTGTTCCCCGTTTTTGATAATTCCTCCAGAAAAGTTAAATTTGCAAACTTTCCGTGGGCCTTCTTGAGGCCCGATATTCCGGAAAGCTTCATGCAGATATGTTCGAGAATTTGAGCGAAAGGCTTGAGAGGTCTTTCAAGATACTTAAGGGTGAAGGAAAAATAACCGAAATCAATGTCGCGGAGACCGTCAAGGACATCCGTAGGGCACTGCTTGACGCTGACGTCAGCTACAAGGTCGCCAAGGAGTTCTGTGACAGGGTGAAGACAAAGGCCATGGGCCAGAATGTCCTCACAGCCGTGAAGCCTCAGCAGATGATGGTGAAGATCGTTCATGACGAACTCGCCGACTTCATGGGAAGCGCTTCTTCCGACATCAACATAAAAGGCAATCCCGCTGTAGTGCTGGTAGCCGGTCTGAACGGTTCCGGTAAGAC
>DBWN01000186.1:0-127 GCA_002308935.1 Bacteroidales bacterium UBA1237
CGATAAACCTATACTATTGACTTGATAACTGAACCAATATCCTGTAGCAGGGCGGCATCAATGCCGTCCTGTTCTATTATATTCAGGCCGAAGGAGTCTCAAAAAGCCGTATATTTGCAGTCCTTTT
>DBWN01000186.1:308-505 GCA_002308935.1 Bacteroidales bacterium UBA1237
AACCTCGTATGGCCGGTCTTCATGCTGCTGTCAGTCCTCGGATTCATGCTCGGTACCGGAGGCAACGCCATAATATCCAGGCTTCTCGGACAGAATGACGGGAAGAAGGCCAATGAAGTGTTCTCCATGCTCATATGGATAACAGTTGGTGCCGGGATCGTTCTTGTGGCGGGCGGACTTCTGCTTCTGAAGCCACT
>DBWN01000186.1:565-5571 GCA_002308935.1 Bacteroidales bacterium UBA1237
TTCCCCGCCGGTCTTCTGCAGGTCGAGTTCCAGACTTTCCTCATCACTGCCGAGAAACCGAAGAATGGGGTTCAGGGTGACACTGGCGGCAGGAATCGCCAACATGGTCCTTGACGCCCTTTTCATAGGGGTTTTCCGTTGGGGAATAACCGGAGCGGCCGCCGCGACGGTAGCAGGACAGTGCATAGGAGGTCTCGTCCCTCTTGTATACTTCTCCAGAAAGAACACAAGTCTTCTCAGGCTCGGGAAATTCACCTACGACAGGAAAGCCTTGCTCTGGACTCTCGCCAACGGATCTTCGGAACTGCTCTCAAGTGTTTCGATGTCCCTCGTCACGATATTGTACAACTGGCAGCTGATGAGATACCTTGGGGAGAACGGAGTCGCCGCATTCGGAGTGCTCATGTACGTAAACTTCATCTTCATTTCCTGCTTCATCGGTTACGGAATAGGATGCGCTCCCCTTTTCGGATATCATTATGGTGCGGAGAACTACCCTGAGCTCAAGAATCTCCTGAGGAAGAGTCTCATGATAATAGGTGCATTCTCGGTCCTTATGACTCTCCTGTCGGAAACGACAGCACCAGCAATCGCCTCCGTTTTCGTTTCATACGATCCCGAACTCAAGGAAATCACCATACAGGCGTTCAGGATATACTGCATCTCCTTCCTTTTGTGCGGGTTCAACATATTCGGGAGTTCCCTTTTCACTTCACTGGGCAACGCACCTGTCTCAGCGGGAATCTCCTTCTTCAGGACAATGGTCTGTGAAGTCGCGGCGGTACTGATACTCCCCAAACTATTGGGTATAGACGGCATCTGGCTGTCCGTCCTGGCGGCAGAAGCCGTCGCCGGAGCACTCACCGCATTCTTCGTGGTGAAGTTCAGAGGGAAATACCGCTATTACTAAAGGAATTGCAACACAGTGCAAACCAATCCGCCACGAAGTGCTGATTCTGCTCCTTCGTGGCGGATCTGTAATGAATGCGACAGGGCAACGGCCAGATGTCAACCGGGTCAGCCTCTGTAGTTTTTGGGGATGAACACGTACACCCCTTCATCGGAGCTTCTCTTGGCGGCGAAAACAGCCCTCATGGCAGGTATCACGCTTTCGGCGGAGAGATACCCTCCGGTTCTGGACTTGAGACAACGGATGAACTCTTCCGCGATTCCGGAAGCCGTCTGGTTGTCATTGGTCTGGATAGCTTCTGTCTCAATGGAACGTACGGTACCGTCCTTGGAAATGTGCTGCAGAGGAATTCCGGGCCTGTCATAGATACGGAGGAGTCCTTCCGTTCCGTAGATTACAGTCGAATTGTCCTCTTCACCGTAATATGTCCAGCTTGATGTCATCGTTCCGGTCACGCCGCTTTCCATCCTGTAGATGCATACAGCATTGTCCTCGACACCGATGAGTTTGTCATCGGGACCTCTTTTGTCCAAAGTGGTGAGCATGGCCGTCACGCCTACGATATTCTCACCCAGAAGGAACTGGATAAGGTCCGTCTTATGGATGCCGAGGTCAGCCATGGCTCCCATAGCGGCTTTTGTCTTGTCGAAGAACCATGTGTCCTTACCTGGTTTTATGCTCCAGTTCTCAGGACCGGAATGTCCGAAAGCGGTATGGAACGTGAGCACCTTGCCTATATGCCCTTTCTCAATCAGTTCCTTGGCCTTCATATGCGCTCCGGCAAGCCTCTGGTTCTGGGCGATGAGAAGAAGACGGCCAGATTCCCTGGCAGCTGACATCATCTCTTCGCATTCCTCTATGGTGGTCGCCATGGGCTTTTCACAGAGGACGTCCTTGCCGGCTTTCAAAGCCTTGATGGTGACTTCAGCATGGGCGCTGTTGGCAAGAGCCACAACGACCGCGTCTATCGCCGGGTCTGCTAGCATCGAATCGATATCGTCATACACCTTGCCGCCGTATTTGGCGGACATCTGCTCCGCCCTTGAACGCGTTGGATTGAAGTATCCGACAAGATCCGCGTCCGGTACAATTGAAAGTTCAGGGATATGACGTATCTGGGAAATTTTCCCGCAACCTATTATTCCTATGCCTATGCTCATATCAGTGTCTTTTTTGTGGGGACTACTTCATAATGCCCATATTACGCAGGTAAGCTATGCTCCTTGCAGGCCCCTCGAAAGCATCGGCCGCAGTCGCCGTGGGTTCATCCTGCTCTACGCAGAGCCATTTGACGCCGTTCTCTTTGGCGGCTTCAATGATGGCGGGGATATCCACGACACCGTCTCCCAAAGGACGGAATTCGAACTTGCCTCCCTGCTGGGTTGCATTGTCACTCTGGATTCCTATCAGAGCATACGGGTCGGAAGAGAGTTTGCCTTCAAGGTAATAGTCCTTCATATGAAGAACGGGAACCCTTCCGGAGTATTTCCTAACGAGGTCATCTCCCTTGAAGCCCGAGAAATCGGACCAGCACACATCAAGTTCGACCTGAACATCCGAGGCGGGGGTGGAGGCGAAGATGTAATCGTGTCCCACAGTTCCGTCAGGGAGGGTCTTGAACTCGAAATCATGGTTATGGTAGAGGAGCTGAATACCTTCTTTCTTCACAGCTTTCCCCACTTCCCCGATCTTTGAGACTATTTCCTTGAACTTCTCGGGATCGACTCCCGGACGTCCCGAATTGTCCATGTAAGGGAAAGCTATGTACTCGACTCCGAGGGTCTTGTTGTCCTTTATCACCTGATCGAGGTCCGTTATCATCTGCTGATATTGGACATGGTTCGAGAAGATGACAAGGCCAAGATCGTCACAGATCTTCTTCACTTCAGGGACGGAATGGCCGTAGTATTCGCTGAAGAACTCCACTCCCTCGAATCCCATATCCTTCACTTTCTTCAACGTTCCCTCGAAATCCTTCTGCAGTTCCCTCCTCACGCTGTAAAGCTGGAACCCTATCGAAAACTCTCCGGCATCCTTCTTCTGACCACAGGAAGTACCGGTAAACAGCGCTGCTGCAAGGCTCATGATGACAAGTAATCTTTTCATTTTCTGAAACTGTTGTAATTACCGTAAGGACAAAGGCATCCGCCATTTTCCCCTACGGCTATAAAGTTAGGTATTATTTCCCTGCAAGGGAATACCCATAGGGTGTTTTTTGGGGGATTCGTCCGGAATCACCCTTCCCGGTGCCACAAAGCCTTGTCCATTTTTGCCATAACGGAGAAAAGGAAGTATCTTTACACGGGAATCGCCCCTTTGCGGTCCGTCCCCGGAATGCAACCATTCAAATACCCATTCATATGACACGTTTTCTGAAACGCCTGGCAACTTTGTCTGCCCTCGCCCTTGCCGTTTCTCTTTCCAGCTTGGAGGCACGTGACGTCCAATCCATCAACAAAGGTTGGAACTTCTCCCCCAACCGCTCTGTCGGAATGAGATGGGGCATGCAGCGTTCCTCCGGAGAGACAGTCGACCTTCCTCATACATGGAACCAGTCCGACTTCATGAGTGACCAGGGATACCGCCGTGGATACGGAACATACACAAAGCAGCTCGAGATACCCGAAGACCTGGCAGGAAAGAGGGTCTTCCTGAAGTTCGAAGCCGCGGGCTCAATGGCGACCGTCCTTGTGAACAACAAGATCGTCGGAGAGCACAAAGGCCCATACAACACTTTCATCTTCGAGATAACGGATTTCATACGCCCGGGAGGGCAGAACAGCCTCACCGTCATCTGCAACAACGAGCAGCAGTTCGATATCGCTCCCCAAGGCGGTGACTTCAACCTGTATGGAGGTCTTTACCGTGACGCATGGATGATAGTCACTGAACCGGAGTGCATCTCCCCTCTTCATTACGGTTCCTCCGGAGTGTTCGTGCACCAGAGGGTCGTGAACGAAAAGAGGGCTGAAATCAGCGTGGACGTGCTCCTCTCTTCCACAAGAGGATATGAAGGATGTGAAGTGAACTTCACCCTCGAGGACGCCCAAGGAAGGGTCGTTGCCGAAAAGAAATCCACCCTCATAAACAATGACAGGGCAACCTGCTATGTGGGCCTCGACAATCCCCACCTTTGGAACGGAAAGGAAGATCCCTACCTCTACAAGGCTGTTGTCGTTCTGAAGAAGGACGGAAAAGAGATAGACAGGATCGAGGAGAACATCGGAATAAGGTACTTCTGGGTGGACAAGGACAAGGGATTCTTCCTGAACGGCAAGCACCTCAAGCTCCAGGGCGTCTGCCGCCACCAGGACTGGGCCGGCCTCGCTTCCGCTCTTACCGAGAAGGAGCATCTGGCCGACTTCGACCTCTTTGACGAGATCGGCGCCAACGCCCTCCGCCTTGCCCACTATCCCCAGGCCAAGTTCATGTTCCAGGAAGCCGACAGAAGAGGATACGTTGTATGGGAAGAGATTCCTTTCGTGGGCTCTTACGTCGATTCAGACGCCTTCGATGACCACCTGCGTCTGCAGCTTCGCGAGATGATCCTCCAGAACTACAACCACCCTTCAATTTTCTTCTGGGGACTGTTCAACGAGATCCATGACAACATCGACTCCATCATAGCCGACCTCAACGACATCTCCCATGACCTTGACCCCGAGAGGATGACGGTGGCCGCTACTGACCAGGAAGGCACTTTCCTCCACATAAGCGACGGAATCGCATGGAACAAGTATTACGGCTGGTACTATGACACAGCCGCCGACTTCGCGATATTCCTCGACAACTGGCACAGGGACCATCCTGACGCCAAGATCGGAATCAGCGAATACGGTGCCGGCGGAAGCCATATCCAGCATGTGGCCAAATACGGCCCTGAAGACGAGACTGACGTACGCTCCACATCCAGGGGAAGATGGCATCCTGAAGAGAAGCAGACATACCTCCACATCAACGACTGGAAGACCATCGCCGAAAGGGACTTCGTATGGGGATCCTTCGTCTGGAACATGTTCGATTTCGCATCTTCAATGCGTCAGGAGGGAGACACCAACAACCAGAACGACAAGGGGCTTGTAACCCGTGACCGCCA
>DBWN01000254.1:0-2119 GCA_002308935.1 Bacteroidales bacterium UBA1237
AATACGCTTACGATGACTGGTGCATATACCGTTTCGGAAAGGCCTTGGGGAAGAGCGAAGAGGAATTGGCCCCATACCGGAAGGCGGCTTTCAATTACCGTAACCTCTATGATCCGGATAACGGCCTTATGAACGGAAAAACCTTGTCGGGTGAGTTCCGCCGGCCTTTCAGCCCGCTCAAGTGGGGAGGGGATTTCACTGAAGGCAATTCCCTTCACTATACGTGGAGCGTATTCCATGACATACAAGGACTTATAGACCTCATGGGAGGGGACGACAAGTTCAATTCCACTATGGACGGTGTGTTCACCATGCCTCCGAAGTTCGATGATTCTTATTACGGTTTCCCTATACATGAGATTACGGAAATGACGGTGATGGGAATGGGCAATTACGCTCATGGTAACCAGCCCATCCAGCATATGCTCTACCTGTACGACTGGAGCGGACAGCCCTGGAAGACCCAGTCAAGGGTGAGGGAAGTGATGGAGAAGTTCTACACCCCTTGGGCTGACGGATACTGCGGAGACGAGGACAACGGCCAGACTTCGGCTTGGTACGTCTTTTCCGCTCTCGGCTTCTATCCCGTATGTCCGGGAAGCGGGGAATACGCCCTCGGAACGCCTCTTTTCAAGAAGACTACAGTCCATCTCTCGGGCGGGGACCTTGTCATAGACGCTCCTGGAAACTCCAAGGACGCGATGTATGTCGCTGACCTCAAGATTGACGGAAAGAAGTGGACNNAGAAACTATATCCGTCACTCTGACATAGTGAATGGAGGCACGTTACGTTTCACGATGAGCACGGTCCCTGTTGAAACCAGAGGAACCGCTGAACAAGACAGGCCTTATTCCCTTTCTAACGACTGAAACATATGATACTGAAACGCATATCCTTTATTGCGGCGATCCTGCTGCTCTCATCATCTCTCTTCGCACAGGAATATCCTGACAAACGTCCCGCTCAGGATGAGCGGCTTTTCGTGTCGAAGGCAGTAGAGAACAAGATTGACGAAGTGTGCTCACTTCTTGCCAATCCCCGTCTTGCCTGGATGTTCTCGAATTGTTTCCCCAATACCCTCGACACCACGGTGCATTTCGGGAAGGACGAGAACGGGAAGCCGAGGACATTCGTCTATACAGGAGACATCCACGCCATGTGGCTGAGGGATTCCGGGGCGCAGGTGTGGCCTTATCTGCAGTTGGCTTCACAGGATGAACATCTGAGGGAAATGCTGGAAGGTGTGGTCCGTTGTCAGCTGAGCCTCGTGAACATAGACCCTTACGCCAACGCCTTCAATGACGGTCCCACGGGAGGCTACTGGATGTCCGACAAGACTGACATGAACCCCAATGACCATGAACGCAAATGGGAGGTGGATTCCCCGTGCTATGTGATAAGACTGGCTTACGGATACTGGAAGGCGACCGGTGACACATCCGTCTTTGACGGGACATGGCTTGAGGCGATGCACAATATCTACGACACTTTCAGGGTGCAGCAGAGGAAAGAAGGCCACGGACCGTATACGTTCCTTCGGGTCACTGACCGCCAGCTTGACACAAAGGCCTGCGGCGGTCTCGGGAATCCCGTGAATCCAGTCGGTCTCATAGCTTCTTCATTCCGTCCTTCGGATGATGCGACTACTTTCGAGTTCCTGGTTCCATCGAATTTCTTCGCGGTGAGTTCACTTCGTAAAGCCGCCGAGATCCTGGAGAGCGTCAATGGGGAAGTCTCATTCGCCAATGATTGCCGGGCGCTCGCTGACGAAGTGGAGACCGCGTTGAGGGTGTACGCCGTTTATGACCATCCCAAGTACGGGGAAATATACTCCTATGAGGTGGACGGATTCGGGAACCGGTTCCTCATGGACGACGCCAACGTGCCCTCACTTCTGGCCATGTCTTATCTCGATCCAGAAATGGCTGATGACCCCATTTACCGCAGGACCAGAAGGTTCGTGTGGAGCGAGGACAACCCCTTCTTCTTCAAGGGGAAAGCCGCTGAAGGAATAGGAGGCCCCCACATCGGATACGATATGATCTGGCCGATGAGCATAATGATGAGGGCTTTCACTTCGGATGATGACAATGAAATCCGCTGGTGCATTGAAACCCT
>DBWN01000254.1:2147-3135 GCA_002308935.1 Bacteroidales bacterium UBA1237
GACCCGACGAATTTCACAAGGGAATGGTTCGCCTGGCAGAACACCCTTTTCGGAGAACTCATCATCACTTTGATCGGAAAGGGAAAACTTAAACTTCTGAATTCGATCGGAGCAAGACATTGATATGAAGGCCGTAAAGGCAGTTGAAATTACCGCTTGACAAAGAGGCCGTCACACTGAAGTGGCGGCTTTTCTCGTACGCACGCGCGTTATTTCCGCACCTGACATACTGCAAACCGGAATTATTTGCTTACATTTGCTTGATTATGCTTTGAAAAGTCCCATGGAAATCAAACTCGATCAGCATTCTCAGGAAATCCTGGATGAATACAAGAAGAATCTCACCTCTTTCAAGAAGGAGGAAAAGGTGCTTCTCAAGAAGTTGCGCGCCCTTCTTACCGAGACTGGAGTGAACGTCGCCGCCCTGGAATCAAGGGTCAAGACGGAGTCTTCCCTTGCCGGAAAACTTGAGCTCAAAGGTTCCAAGTACGCTTCCTTGGCGGACATCACTGACATAATCGGAATGAGGGTAATCACCTTCTACATCGATGATGTGGACAAGGTGGCTACGGCCGTCGAGAGACTCTTCAATGTCGACTGGGCGAACTCCGTCGACAAACGTAGGATCCATGAGATCGACTCCTTCGGTTACCAGTCCCTCCATTACGTGTGTTCAGTCCCGGATTTCCCGTACCGTTTCGAGATCCAGATGAGGACGGTCCTCCAGCACGCATGGGCGAACATGAACCACGATACCGGATACAAGAGCGGTGTGGAGATTCCCAAGCGTTACATGAGGTCCATGAGCCGCATAGCCGGTATCCTCGAACTGGTCGATGAGGAATTCAGCAAGATGAGGACCGAGTTGACCGACTATAGGAGAAGGGTACAGGCTCTTGTCGCTTCAGGAAATCTGGACGAAGTCCCGCTGGACGGCGACACTTTCAGGACATATCTTACCTTGAAGCCCTTCGCGAACCTCAACCGG
>DBWN01000165.1 GCA_002308935.1 Bacteroidales bacterium UBA1237
GCCTCTTCCTCCTTGGTTTCGGGAACGGTTTCTTTGGCTTCAGGTATCACTTCAGATGGTGCTGCAATGACCTCGGCTCCGAAATCAAGATCGATCGGATCCAATGAAACAGCCTCGTCCGTGACGGTTTCCCCTTTAAGCAGGGCGACCTCAGCTTCAAGAGCTTCAACCCTTTTCAAAAGTTGTCCGACCAGGACCTCTAAATCCTCTGAAAAAACTTTCCCGTTGCTTTCCATAACGCAGCAATAATTTCTATATTTGTATGTCCGGAAGAAGGACGCACCCACGATCACATAATGTACAAAAGTAGCACAATGTTTTCAGAAAACACAAAAAAATCGGGCTGCATAGAGGTTATTTGCGGTTCGATGTTCTCAGGAAAGACGGAGGAGCTCATACGTAGGCTCAAAAGGGCTCAGTTCGCCAAACAGAAGATCGAAATCTTCAAGCCGACAGTGGACAAGAGGTACTCAGACTTGGATGTAGTGTCGCATGACCTGCACAGCATACCCTGCACCCCCATAAAGGACCCCAAGAGAATGCTCAAAGTCGCCGACGACGTGGAAGTGGTCGGAATAGACGAGGCACAATTCTTCGGTGAAGAGATCATCGAAGTCGCCCAGGAACTGGCCAACCGCGGAATAAGGGTGATCGCTGCAGGACTTGACACGGATTACCTCGGCAAGCCTTTCGGCCCCATGCCCGGACTCATGGCGATAGCTGAGGACGTACAGAAAGTACATGCCATCTGCGTAAAGTGCGGCAACCTCGCCAACCATTCACATAGGCTTTCAGCCAGCAAGAAACTCGTCGTTCTGGGAGAAAAAGACGTGTATGAACCTCTTTGCCGCAAGTGCTACAACGAGGCCATGGCAGGAGAGAAGAACGCTGAATAAGCCCGTTACTTATTATAATGATCAAAGGAGGTGAACACACAAGTTCATCTCCTTTATCAGTTTCTGCAGCCGGGCATGACTTATCGCCTGGGATGATGGTCCAGCACTTCCTTATGCCATGTGGATGACTCGATATGGGTGTAGATCTCTGTTGTGAGAATGCTCTCATGACCCAACATTTCCTGCACCACACGGAGGTCTGCACCGTTTTCGATAAGATGTGTGGCGAAAGAGTGCCTGAAAGTATGGGGTGATATCTCTTTGTGGATTCCGGCGGCCATTGCCCGGTCCTTCACCATATTGAAGACCGATATCCTGCTGAGAGGACGGCCGAACTTGTTGAGGAAAAGCACGTCGTCACAACCATCGTCGGGAGTGATCCTTTCTTCAAGGTAATCTTTGACCGCAGAGACAGCCATTTCTCCGATAGGGACTATCCTCTGTTTGTTCCCCTTCCCTATCACCCTCACAAACCCCTGGTCAGCGTAAATGTCCGATATCTTTATAGTGGTGACTTCACCGACGCGTAAGCCGCACCCGTACAGGACTTCCAGTATGGCCCGGTCCCTCTTTCCCGACCATGAACCGGTATCGACCGACCCGATGATGGCTTCGACTTCTTCAATCGACAGCACGTTGGGAAGATATCGTCCTATCTTGGGAGTGTCTATCCCGTCAGTGGGATTGTCCTTCCTCAAGTTCTCCATCACGATATAACCGAAAAGAGACCTAAGCGAGCTCAGAAGTCTCGCTTGGGATCTCTTCGATATGTTCCTGGAGGAAAGGTATGATACGATGTCATCCTGGGTGACGCTCAAGGGATCATTCCCCTTTGACAGGAAATCTTCCACATCAGAGCAGTAGGACGCCACCGTATTGGGTGACATCCCCTTTTCAAGTCTCAGGAAATACCTGTAGTCATCCAGAAGAGCCACCGCAAAGTATGCTAAAGCGCCCTGTACTTCTTGCCGTAGTCAAGCTGCTGTCCGAGGAAGCCGTCCACGTACTCCAGCTTGTAATCCACGATCTTACCGTCTTTCTCAACCGGGACGATGTCGGGATTGAGGAAGCCTCCATAAGGCTTGAGCCCGAGGGAAGCGTACCTTTCCCTGACCTCCTTGTGGAGTTCGGGATCTATGTTCACAGCATATTTCTCGACAAGAGCCTTGCCTGCAGCGTAGTCACCTTCGGATTTGATGCGCTGTATTTCAGCGAGCAGGTCAGCGAACAGACCTCTTAGAGCGACATAGTCGTTCACCACGAAATATGTCTTTCCGTCACGGACTTTCTTCTCGATGACATTATCGGCTTTGCCTTTCTCGTAGCACCACTCTGCGATGAGCTTACGGTTCTGCATATGGGCCTCCGTATTGGGACGGCCGAGTTCAATCCTTGTGAACTGGACGAAAAGACCATTCCTTATATAATTGTCATATGCGGGCTTGTAAGCCTCGGGATCAGGGATTATTCCGAGTTCCACCATCTTGGGATCAGCGACGTAATAGAGACCGAAAAGGTCTGCCCTGGCTTCCTCCAGAGTGGACTGGTATTCTCCCAAAGCGGAAGAAGCTACTCCGGGAAGAAGCTGACCGGAAGCATGACCGAGGCACTCGTGAAGGTCGGTATGTACCTCATCATCATAATTTCCCCATTTACGGTAGGCGTCGATCTCCTCCTGGGAATATGCGAACTCGGTAAGGGTGCTCTTGGGCTGCTCCTGGGCGGCATAGTCATAGGCGTGGGTGATATTGGCGATGGTCACGGACTTGGAGCCGTGGTCCTTCCTTATCCAGTCAGCATTAGGGAGATTGATTCCGATAGGGGTCGAAGGGTATGTCGCACCTGAAAGGGCGATGGCGTTGACGACTTTCGCGGAAACGCCTTTTACGTTCTTTTTCTTGAACCTGGGGTCAACCGGGGAATTGTCTTCGAACCACTGGGCATTGGCGCTGAGGATCTCAGTGCGTGCGGAAGCGGCGGAGTCCTTCACATTGACGTAACCTTCCCATGTTGCCTTGCGTCCGAGAGGATCGTCATAGTCCTCAATGAATCCGTTGATGTAATCTATCTGTCCGATGGTGTCCTTCACCCATTCGATGTTGTACTCGTCCCACTTGCGCAGGTCACCGGTCCTGTAGTAATCCATGAGGATCCCGAGAGCCTTCTTCTGTGATGCGTTCTCAGCGACAGCTGCGGCCTTTTCAAGTTCAGCGCAGATCTTCTCGATTGCAGGTCCGTAAATTCCGCCGACCTTCCAGGGTTTCTCGACGACCTTGCCGTTTTCCTTGACGACTTTTGAGTTGAGACCGTATGAAATCGGGGTGGGATCCTTGGGATCCGCCATCTTGGCGTAGAATGCGTCCACTTCAGCCCTGGTCACTCCTTCATAGAAGTTCACTCCGGAAAGTGCGACGATATCCCCTGTAGGAGAAGTCGACCTCCTCTGCTGCATGGCGTCAGGGTCATACACGAAATCCAACAGCTCCTTGTCAGTGTCACCTACCGCCTCCATCAGTGAAGCGAAGTATTCCTTGGGGCAACCGGGGATGAACTTGTCCTCAGCATAATGGTGATGGACTCCATTGCTGAAGAATACCCTCTTCGCATAGAGTTCGAAGGCATCCCAGTTCTCTCCGCTCTTTTCTCCTTTGTAGGAATTGAATATGTCTTCCAGCACGTGACGCAGAGGAAGGTTCCATTTGCAGTACTGGTCCCAGGTAATGTCCCTGCCCCATTTGGCCGCCTCCGCCAGATGGTAAGCATACTCTTTCTGCTGAAGAGTGAGGTTGTCCCACCCGGGAACCTGATACCTTATGATATTAAGGTCGGCGAACTGGTCGACCAGATATTTGAAAGTCTGCGGCTCCTCTACTTTCTTCTCTCCGCACGAAGTGAGTGCCGCTGCTGCGGCCCCGATCAACAACATCTTGAAAAGTGTTTTCATCATATAATTAGTAAAATACCATGCGGCCTCCTGACAAGGAAATGGCCCAATTTGTGCAAATATACTAAGAAAACAGTATCTTTGCACCGATACGGGTCTTCATGGATCCGCTCACACAGCTGATGAAAAGGACGATGAAAAACATATCCGGATACTTGATGACGGCTCTCGCCTTCATCACTTTAACCGTAGGAGTTTCTTCTTGCCACAAGCACGACAAACCCAGTGAAGACCGCAAGGTCATGATCATGATGTCACTGGGCCACAACTCGATCAGTGCCTACCTTAAGGAAGACATTCAGGATATGCAGCAGGGAGTTTATCTCCCCACAAAATCTTCCAGTTCGGACGTCTTCCTGATTTTCAGCAAGCAGACCGTCAAGTACAAGGACTATTCAATACCGACAGAATCCGCCCTCATACGTTTATACAAAAACAAAAAGGGGGTCGCGGTAATGGATACCCTCAAGACCTACCCTGCCACCCAGATCAGCGCTTCCGCATCCACAATAAGAGAAGTCCTTACTTACATCCAGCAGGAATTCAAGGCGAAAAGCTACGGAATAGTCTTCTCTTCGCACGGGACCGGTTGGCTCCCTGCAGGATTCTATTCCAATCCATCCAAATACTCATCCCCTTCTATCTCCCCTTCATCGACTGACAGGCGCCATCGTAACACCGGTGATCCGGTTCCTGTCCCATATGTCGAAAAATACCAGGACCCGAACGGTCCTGCGACCAAGACTGCCGGGCAGGAGGTCGTAAGGGAGAACGGGAGTAACGTCTCCTACGAAATGGAGATTGAGGACTTCGCGGCAGCAATTCCCATGCATCTGGATTACTTCCTTTTCGACGCCTGCCTCATGGGAGGAATCGAAACCGCCTACGCATTCAAGGGAGTAGCTGACGTGGTAGGGTTCTCCCAGGCAGAGATCCTTGCCGACGGGTTCGACTACAGGCAGCTCGCCAATCATCTGCTCGCCGGGAAGACTCCAAATCCGGTAAGCGT
>DBWN01000128.1 GCA_002308935.1 Bacteroidales bacterium UBA1237
AGTCGCTGGCGACCCCGAGCGTAAGGATATTTTTGTTCTTTGCCATAGTTGTGTAATATGGTTTAATTGGCGACCAGGGGCAGGGTTCAGCCGCCTCTGGCCATGAGAATTAGTCCTTGCAGTCGCTTACGGCACCGACGACCTTGGCGATGGACTCCTTCCAGCGGATGAGTGGATCGTCCTTGTACTTGTCGTAGATGGCCTTGATGTTATCGTCGGCGTACCAGATGGACATGAGTTCGTTGTACTTGGCCTCGGTCTGCGGGTTCCAGTGTCCATTGTTCTTCATCCTGGCCTTCCCCCGGTTCATCTTACCGACCCAGATCGAGTCCGTGACGAAGGGACGGAGCGTAGAGATGAGGCTATCGATGTCACCACCCCACCAAGGCTCGCAGGAAACGCTGGTCTCGAAGCCGTGCTCAAAGCCAAACTGGAGACAGGCCATGCGCTCCTCGAAGGAAGGTGCTCCTGGCTCCCAGAACTTCAAGACTTCGTTGTCGGTGCTGCCGATGGTGAAACGGAAGGTAATGCGGTCCTTCTCGGCATCGAAGCGGGTGCAGATGGACGTGACCACCTCCAGCCAGGGCTTGAGGACGATGAGGATGTCGCTCCCGGAGTCGAGAATCTGCTGGATCTTCTCCTCGCAAGGGTCCAGAAACTCGGGCGAGATGTTGTGGGTGGAGGGGAACATGGTCAGCGTGCCACCCTTGGGGACCTTCGCGTTGAGGGCCCGCTCGTTCAGGACCTCGGTCTTCCACTGGCCAGGGGCAACCTCCTTGAACCGATAGGCGCGGTCGGCAGCGAAGCACCCGAGACAGTCGCATTTGCAGCCTCGGATGATGTTGACGGTCCGGTCTGCCCACTGATGGGTCCCGAAGGCTCTGCTGGCGGCCTCCTTGATCTTCTCCTGGTCACCGCTGGCGACAGCGGCGGTTAGTGCTTCATCGGCGGCCGTGACGACCTTGCCGACTCTCTTGACGGTCTCCTCCCGGGCGGCTAGCGCTCCGGCGGTCATGGTTTTCTTGTGCATATCGTATAATAATTATATGGTGAAAGTTATGCGGCAAGGGCGGTACTACTGGATGTGGGACAAGGTGTCGTGGCACCACTGCCGAGGACACGGCTGATAGACCGTGCCCCCAAACCAGTGGCTTTCGAGATTTGCCAGATGGACATGCCCTTTCCGTGGAGCAGGATGATGGCTGATACCACAACACGCGGCATCTCCCAGTTTCCGGACTCCTTCCCATCAAGCGGAGAGCGACGACCGTGCTTCTCAGTGGACTTCACGGTAGGCTTGACGACGGGCTGGGCTGAGTGATTACAAGCAGCGCGCTCTTCTCGGTGGTCGGACACAGGGACATGCTGGCTGCTGATACGAATACGACGACGACTTCCGCCAGGACGGATCTGGGTTAGGTCGATTTTTCCGATGTCGTGACCGGAAGGCTCGTCGGGAGAAGTCCCCGCCGGGGTCTGGGGCTCCGGTGTGGTGGGGGTGTCGGTTTCAGCGGCGGTGCTGGTACTCGATGTTCTACGGGCGCTGGCCACGAGGGCGACAGCTCCGAAAACGGCTGCGAAGGCAGCGGCAGAAATAATAATTTTATTCATCTTTAATATTTTTAAAAATGTTTATTTTCTCTTCATGTCACGGCTGGGGCGAGTATTCCGGGCTTTGAACTCCAGGATGGCCTTCTTCGGGTACACTACACGATGTGGCCCAATTTTGCGGAACGGGATGACGGCACGGGACCGATAATTCGCCATCGTCCGCTCGGATACCATTAGAATCTGCATTGCCTCCTCGGTCGTAATCTCGCTATCCTCATCCTCCTCGGCAAGGGCTGCGGATTGCACAAGAGAGACTCGGCTGAGTTCCTCACGAAATATTCTTCTTATGTCTTCTTCCGTAAGAATCGGAACATTCATGAAATAGTCGGCAAGGGGCCTGGTTTTTCCCTCAACCGGGCGCAAAAGTAGTAACTTTTTTCAATCTTCAAAACGAATTAACTAATTGAATGCGAGCAATTTAGAGCATCGTAAGGAGCCTTTCGAGATGGCGCGAGAAACGTTTAGAAATGGCGAGAAATAAACGAGAAATGACGAGCAAGAATACGACAAGAAATATGATGATGGTGGTGATTATGCAATGTCTCCTAACGCCATTTCATACGAAAAAGGGAGCCCCCAATTGGAGGCTCCCCATGTGACCGACATCGAAAGACGACAGCCAGATATGAATATTACTTTGTCATCGGAAAAACTTTCTCGTCAATTGAGTGCAGGCTTTCCCAGAATTCCCGCGGAGGTTTCGCTCTCGTGCCAATCCCTTTCTTTGAATCTCTCGCTGCTTCAGAGTATGCTTTTTCAACTAGTTTTTGGGTCTCGGGGTCAAAATTAAAATATAGAAGAATCCGTTTCAAAACCTCATCGTAGCCATTCGTCGCTTTCTCATACGCCCTATTGGGTGCCTTGTACATTTTATGTAAGAGGAAGTACAGTTCACTTGGATGCTTAGTCCTACCTGTCTTCCCGGGCTGTACGCTTGTCTTATTGTTCCACGGTATCTTTGGGGTCGAACCTGGATTGCCGTTGCCGCTGAGTCGGTAAAGAAGGATGTCGCCATACTCTTTGTCAACGCAACCGTATTTGGTGACAGCTGCAACTATTTTGCGCAATTTGATAATGTCATGTAACTGAGGACGTAAGCCAAGAAAGAATTGGTCTGATGGATTCGGCACAATATATACTTCGGCATTGAGACCCGGATAATGAGGGAAATACTTGGAATCAAAAAGCGAAGTTGCGATCTTTTTTTCTTCAGAGGAGAAATCGTCAAGGTGTGCCAAATAATACTCGATGTAGGAATCAAGAGATTCTTGGTTTGGTATGGGCTCTAAAAGGTCAAACCGTGTGCGAAATACAGGAATCAAGTGATTCGCTGTCGTTAATGTGTCGAGACTTGCAAGTTCCTCAGAAAGCTTCGAGGTGTCGATTCTGTTCTCATAGAGAATGTCAATAAAGCGGTCTTTTTCTCCCCTGATTACCGCCTCCTCCAATTGCTCTCGTACAATTGGGATGAGGTGAATACGCATAAGGAGGAACTCTACGTACTTGCGCGGCAGTCGCGACAAAATGTCGAAAATATCGCTCGTCGTGACATTGACCTGTCGACAACAATCGGAGATGTCTATCCCTTTGTGGATTCGACATAGCAGTTCCCGTAAGTGAACGCGTCCGTAATATTCCTGTTCTTCCGCGTAATCAGATAGAGGCCATTTCTGTTCAATGGCACAATCCAGGACATCAGATGGATCAACCTCCAGATTGGGTCGAACTGAGATTTTGAGTTCATCGTAATACGCTTCAACTCTTGCAATTATCGCTTCTTCAATCGTTCTCATTTAGTCAATCATTCTTCTTTTGTTTCTGCTTGTACTCCTCCAGTATCGCCGCCAGGTCTTCCTCCGGGAGTTCGGCCAGCTGCTTCAAGAGCTCCCTCTTGCGTACCATCTCTGGGGCGAGCGGCTTGAAAATCTCCCTAAGCGCATCATCTCGGGCATCGGTACTAAACCTTCCCATGTACCGCTCCGTCGTGCTTATGCTGGAATGTAGAAGTAAGCCCTGGACCAGAGAGTTGTCCGTGTGAACTTCCTTGGCTAAGCGGGCGAATGAATGGCGAGCGATATGAGTGCTGAGGGGCTTCGTCAGGCCGGCCATAGTCCGGATCGTCCGAAGGCCGTTGTTGACCATCGATTCTTTCGAACTGATTGTCTCCTTATATTTGAGTTTGTCCTGACCGTCCATGCTGTCCAGTTCTCTATCGGACATGATTCGCTCCCACTTGTCCTTGTACTTTCCCGTGCGCATATACGGAAAGATGTAGCTGTTTGGGTCGGCATCGTCACGACGGTATAGTTCCAATATTTCGACGGCTAACGGCAGAAGTGGAATATCCTGGATCTTATGATTCTTCTCCATCTGGTAACGGAGTCGACCATCGGTGGTGATATTGCGCCACCGCAGACACAGTAGGTCGCCAATACGGACACCAGCACAATACATGGCAAAAAGGAAAAAGTTGCGGGAGTGCCATTCTCGGCTGCCTTCGGGGAGATCAAGGGCGATAATACGTTGAATCTCCTCAAGGGTCAGTTCTTCACGCTGCGTCTCTTCCTTACGAATCTTGTATGTATTGAATGGGTTATCCTCACGGTGTATTAGTTTCTCGTCCGCCGCCTTATTGAGCAGGGTCCGGAAATAATTGAGAATTTTAGCGATATAATTCTGGTGTAGCCTGGGCGAACCTGGCGTGGATTGGTCGGGTTTGACGTTCTTACCATCAACCTTCACCGAGGACATGTACTGCTTGTTGTCCAGCGTCTTCATAAAAGCCTCAAAGTCGCTGACAAAGGAATAATCAATCTCTTTGAACTTGACGTGATACGGGTCTCGTCGCCGGCTCTCCATATATGCGGAGAACTTCCTACATACCTGATCGTATTTCCGGTAGCTGGAAAGCTTACCTTCATTCTTGAACCTATCCCGATACCGCTCGGCGAACTCTAGGAAAGAATCCGACCGGTCGCCGCCCCGCAGTTCTTCAATGATACGGTCAGGGCTGGACTCTTCCTGCAACCGGCGATGAATCCCTTTTGCTTTTTCCATCAACTGATCCAGGTTGTTTTGCCAGTCATCGCGGTTTGGCTCAGTATACCTGATTTTTTGACGGGATTGATCCCAATCGGATTTGCGGCTTAACGTCACATCGGACTTATAACGCAAGTGACGACCGTCCTCCGTAATTCTGAGGAAGACGGGGTAACCGGTGGATGTCTTGCGCAGTTCGAAATTGAAGGTGATTACCTTCCTTCTTTCGAGGGTCACTTTGCCATCGGAAGTCTGCTCTATCGTTTCAGTGTTATCCATCGCCCGCAAAGATAATGAAAAAACCGGGGGATGAGAACGTTTCTCCGGTGTAAAATGAGTGTAAAATAAGTAAATTTCGTTTCCCTAAAGTGTCATATGAGTGTAAAAAACGATGCAATTTGGCGCATCCAATTTCATTCAAGAAAGATGAAAAAACGGCCTTCTACATGCGTCTATGCGTGATTATTGCATGAATCAAAAAGAAAAAGAGGAACCCTTTCGGATTCCTCTTTGTGCGGTAGGTGAGAGTCGAACT
>DBWN01000117.1 GCA_002308935.1 Bacteroidales bacterium UBA1237
GAGCATGGCGTTTACGATAACACCTATTCCGAGAAGGAAGTGATCGACATCGGTTACGGGCCTGTGAACATGGGCGACAAAGCACCCAACGGCTCCCAGCTCCGTCCCCATATCGTATGGTTCGGAGAAGCTGTCCCCAAGATAGAGGCGGCGGCCGATGCTGTTATGAAGGCTGATATCCTTCTGATCGTGGGAACTTCGATGCAGGTTTATCCTGCCGCAGGCCTCTACCGCTATGCTCCTTCGGGAACTCCGATCTACATCATCGATCCCAAGGACGTGCCTGTATGGGACAAGCGTATTACCCATATAAAGGATGTCGCGACCAAGGGAATGGAGAAGTTCAAGGAGATGATTTCCCGGGGTTGATCCCGTTTTTTGACCCTTTCGGGCTTCCAAAGGCCTGAATATTTGATTTTTGGGGCCAAGTGCAGTGATAATTATTTTGGAAATCCCAAAAAATCACTACATTTGCAGTCCCAAATTTTTGACATGACCGTTGAGCACGGAAAGATCAGCCTTCGGGAGTTGACGCTTTACGGTCCGGACTTTAAGAGTTTTTTATACAAAATGTACGCAATTGTTGACATTGCAGGCCAGCAGTTCAAAGTAGAAGCTGGTAACGAAATTTTCGTCAACCGTCTTGCTGCGAAGAAAGACGAGTCTGTCGAATTTAACAAGGTGCTCCTCATCGATGCTGAAGGAGCAGTCAAGATCGGCGCCCCTTACATTGATGGTGCTGTAGTAAAGGCCACTGTCCTTGATGATGATGTCAAGGCCAAGAAGGTTCTCGTTTTCAAGAAAATCCGTCGCAAAGGTTTCCAGAAGCTCAACGGTCATCGCCAGAAGCTCACCAAGATCAAGATCGACGCTATCGCTTAATTTTTAAAAGTAGGATTCATTATGGCACATAAAAAAGGTCAATCAAGTTCAAAGAACGGTCGTGAATCGCATAGCAAACGGCTTGGTCTGAAGAAGTTCGGTGGTGAGGTTGTAAAGGCTGGCAACATCATCGTACGTCAGAGGGGTACAGTCCACAATCCTGACAAGAACGTCGGAATGGGCAAGGACCACACTCTTTACGCTCTCATTGACGGTACCGTCAAGTTCACCAGGAAGCGTGACGACAAGTCTTTCGTTTCAGTAGTTCCTTTTGAGAACTAAGACTCGGAGACGACAAGATAAGAGAGGACACACTTCGGGTCGGGGTGCGGTCCTCTTTTTCTTTTGAAAGAATTCAAGCGATAAAGGCAAAATACAATGCTTACACTCAAGATGCTCCGTGACGATCCGGAGAAAGTGATAGAAAGGCTCGCGGTCAAGAATTTTGACGCCCGTCAGATCGTTTATGACATCATAGACCTCGATACCGAACGCCGCCGTCTCCAGACGGAAAGCGACGCTCTCCTTTCCGACCTCAAGAAGATGTCATCCAAGATTGGTCAGTTCATGAAGGAAGGGAACAAAGAGGCCGCCGAGAACGCAAAGGCTGAAGTCGCAGCCGCAAAGGCGAAATCCGCTGAACTCCTTTCCAAGGCTGACGAGAACCAGAAGGTGCTTGACTCCAAGCTCGTTCTTCTTCCTAACCTTCCCTGCGCCGACGTTCCTCTTGGAAAGGGCGCTGAGGACAACGTGGTGGTGAGAATGGGCGGAGAAGATCCCAATCTTCCGGAAGACGCTCTTCCTCATTGGGACCTCGCCAAGAAATACGACATCATCGACTTNNGGTGTCAAGATCACCGGCGCCGGTTTTCCTGTTTACAAGGGCAAGGGCGCAAAGCTCCAGAGGGCTCTGATCAACTTCTTCCTGGACCGCAATACTGCTGCAGGATACAAGGAGGTAGAGCCTCCGGTGATGGTCAATGCCGCATCCGGTTTCGGAACAGGCCAGCTTCCTGACAAGGAGGCCCAGATGTACTATGTGGGTCTGGACGACTTCTATCTGGTACCTACCGCTGAGGTTCCCGTCACCAATATTTTCCGTGACGAAATCCTTTCCGAGGACCAGCTTCCCCAGAAGATGACCGCTTACACTCCCTGCTTCCGTCGTGAGGCCGGATCATACGGCAAGGACGTCAGGGGACTGAACCGTCTGCATCAGTTCGACAAGGTCGAGATCGTCCGTGTCGAGAAGCCCGAGAACAGCTACAAGGCTCTTGATGAGATGATAGCTCACGTTGAGGGACTGGTCCGTGACCTCGGACTCAGGTACAGGATCCTCAGGCTCTGTGGAGGAGACATGTCTTTCACTTCAGCTATCACCTATGACTTCGAGCTCTGGTCAGCAGCCCAGAAGAGGTGGCTTGAGATTTCTTCCGTATCCAACTTCGAAAGCTACCAGGCAAACAGGCTCCATCTGCGTTATCGTGACGAGAACGGCAAGCCTCAGCTCTGCCACACCCTCAACGGCAGCAGCCTCGCCCTTCCCAGGGTCGTCGCAGCTCTTCTTGAGGACAACCAGAAGGCCGACCGCATCGAGATCCCCGAGATCCTCAGGCCTTACACCGGTTTCGATTACATAGACTAGTCCTTTTTCAGCTTCAATGCCTGAAACAGAACGCATAATCGTGGGAATAGACCCCGGAACCAATATCCTTGGCTTCGGGGTCATCCGCGTATGCGGCCGCAAGGCTTCCTTCGTCGACATGGGCGTACTGGACATACGCAAGGAAAAGGACGCTTATGCCAAGCTCAAGCAGATTTTCGAGACCGTCTCTGAAGTCTGCAAAACCTACCATGCGACCGAAATGGCCCTTGAGTCTCCCTTCTACGCCAAGAACGCCCAGGTCATCCTTAAGCTCGGCAGGGCCCAGGGGGCGGCGATGATAGCCGCAATGGAGTACGGGATTGAGGTCACGGAATATGCTCCCAGGCGTGCGAAAGAGGCCATTACCGGAAACGGAGCGGCTTCGAAAGAGCAGGTCAGCCTTATGATCCAGAAGACCCTCGGCGTGACATTCCAGGACAAACCGCTTGACGCTACTGACGCATTGGCCATAGCCATGTGTCACTTCTATGAAACGACTTCGCCCATCGCTTCCGCGAAGGGCGCTTCAAGTTGGGAGAAGTTCATCTCCCAGAATCCCGACAGGGTGAAATAGTCCCTTTATCCGGGGAACTTCCCGTAGATATCTTTCATCACAAGACCGCAGAGGGTGAACCCGAAGATGGCCGTAATATGGGACAGAGTCCCGTTCACGGCAGCTTTCGAGGCGGTCCAGTCGTGGTCCATCAAATCCTCCCTACCTTCCTTTTGGACGTCGCATCCGCTGAGAGGGGAGTCTTCGCATCCGCCCCTGTTCTGAAGAACCTCCTCGTCATATACGCAAAGGAACTTTTTGTCCGGGAGTATGCCCGAGCGTTTTATCTTCTTTCTCAGGGCTGCGCCGAGGGGGCATCCCCTGACGTTCCAGAATTCCGCGACCTTTATCTTGGTGGGATCCACTTTAAGAGCCGCTCCCATCGAAGAAAAGAACACTCCCTTCACTTTGCATGCTTCGATGATCAGGGCTGCCTTGTCTTTCAGGGAATCGATCGCGTCTATGATGTAGTCGTATTCCTCAAGATGGAAAGATGCCGCATTCTCTGCGCAGAAGATGTCCTGGACGGCCGAGATGTCGGCATCGGGGTTTATTTCAAGGAGACGTTCTTTCAATGCCTCGACCTTGACTCTTCCGATGGTCTTTGTCGT
>DBWN01000095.1 GCA_002308935.1 Bacteroidales bacterium UBA1237
AAGGCCGGGGTCGTGTTCACGAAAATCGAACAGGAAGGGGAACATGTCGGATCCCTGTTCGCAGACGAGAAGGCTGACGTGCGGGAAGCCCGGCTTTCGGAGTCCATCGACACGATCAATAATTTCTTCGGCAAGGGGGCCGTGTTGTTCGGGATACAGGGAGACGGCCAGTTTCACATGGCCCAGCAGCATCGGTCTCCTCATTATACCACCCTGTGGAAGGACCTCCCGACGGCGTCCATCAAATAGGATGGCACGAACTGGTCTTTCGCATTGACCGATGAGGTCCGGAAGAGATATCGTGTTTTTCCATCCACTGTTGGTTCTTTCCGTGATTCTTCTTTTCTTTGTAATACCACATCCCGCAACAATCAGAATCATGAACGACAGCACACAACCGAAAGAAACGATTCCCGAGTCGCTCAGGACCATGGTATATGGACAGACCAGGACTTTCATCGACCTTCTGAAGGTGATGAACGAGGAAGACCCCATCAAGGACCAGAATGATGTATTCAGGCGATTGATGGAGTATATAGACGGTCATCGCCGTATTGGAGGAGAGACTGCCCGTCTTGCCTGCTGGCTAATCCGAAACTGGGTTGGTTCAACGAAGAGCGGCGAAGGTCTCAACCTTGAACGTCTTGAGGCCGCCTTGACTAATAAAGCTGGCAAGCGATACTTTGAGAAGACTGATGCGGATAGGGTATACTATCGTTATTGCGTCGCGAAATTGATACACTACATACAGTTTCTGAATGAGTTTCGTCGGTATATCGATTGGGAAGAGGTCGAGGCAGATCTGAGGGCGACACTACTCAAAGACCCTTGTGCAGAATTTACCGATGGCAGATACTTGCTAGTCTCTGATCGGATGCTCCGGGAAACATGCTGGACGGTCGCCGAACATTGGGATGAAGTAACCGAGAATGGTCGCTTATCTAATGAGAAACTGGAGAAAGTGTTCTTCAAAGATTTCCAGGAGATGGTGGAAAGCATCGGCCTTGACAGAACAATCGAAGAGGCATATACATATCAAGGATGCCATCCGGACTGGCTGATTCCACAAAAAGTCGTGGGGCCCTTCCTGATAAAGTCCCCGAATGGTACGTATGACATGAGGTGCGGCACGACTCCATATCCAGGTTCCTTGTTCGAAATGAGAGCTGCGGCGGGGCTTCTGTCAAACAGCGAGGATTTCATTCATGTCAAAGGCTATCTCGTTCCTATTCAGGACTACAGCCTCCCCGTTTATCATACGTCTATGGGCAAAATACACTTTGCCACCCAGGTGCAGAAGAATGTGTTCATCAACAGACTTCAAATGGATTATATCAATAACGGGCACTAAATGGTCATTGATGTAAACGGTAAGAAGATCGACGTCAAGGAATTCGGCTGTTCCATGCCGGGAATCGGCCCCAGAAGAATCCCCCCCTCGGTGAACATATTCGCAAAGGTCACGGCGGGTTGTCAGGCCCGCTGCCCTTTTTGTTCCAATGCGGATAGTGCCCACATCCGGAAAGCTTTCGACATCGAGAAGTTGTGCGCCTTTGTCAAGGAGCTGCAGGAGAACGGTGTCATCGTCAACAAGGTTAACATTACCGGTGGCGAGCCTTCCATCGTTCCGGAACTAGTCGGGAGCATCGTCAAGGAATTCTCGAGCGATGAGCTTTCCGGTATCCACCTGCACCTCAATACGAACGGACTCTCAAGGGAATCACGGCACATGATGAAACATCCCAGGTGGGACTCCATATCCGTTTCACTTCATCATTATGACAGGGCGAGGCTCTCCGAGCTGTATGGTTTTGAGGTGGCCGAAGAAGCCCTTGCCTTCAATGGTGTGGACATGATGAAGATGAACGCCAGCTGTAACCTGATTCGAGGTTTTGTAGACAATGCTGATGAAGTGCATAGGATGCTTGATTTCTGCATTGAGGCGGGCATCACCCGTATCGGCTTTGTCTCACTGATGAAAGTCAATCCTTGGTGTGTGGAGCGTTTTGTGGACTTCAACGAAATTGACATGGAATCGATCCCTCGCGTCTATTTCACGAGCCGCATGGACCGGGGAGCTGACTGTTGCTGCAGCAACTATCTATACAACAAGGATTTGAAGGTTCTTGAAATCTATCACAGGAACTACTCGAATTTCCGCTATTGCGAATCCTCTCTGGTTTATGACGGGGAGTTCTTCCGGCAGGGATTCCATGAAGACAACATCGTATGGTGACGCGTGACCTGAAAACGTTGTTTCTCGAACGGTGCGGTGACTCCAGGCTCAATACGTCCTATCCCCTATCCCCCTCGGACTGGGCCGCATTCCGCGTCGACGGGCCCTTGCCGTTCGACGAAAGGACGCTGTCGTTCTATATCCATATCCCATTCTGCCGACGGCTCTGCACCTTCTGCGAATACACCCGGACGACTTGTCCAAGTATAGAGGCCCAGAAGCATTATGTCCACGTGCTCCGGAGTGACATATTCGCATGGATGAGCGCACATCCAGGATTTGAACTGAAGGGGTTCGACATAGGAGGAGGAACTCCAACGTCCATGGACGGGGAGGCCTTCCGCGACCTGATGGATCTCTTCTCCCAGATAACGGAATCCGTTCCCCTTTCTTCCGACTTCGAACCCAGCATTGAGGGAACTTTCCAGACAATCGATGAAGAGAAGCTCCGCGCCATCTCGGACGCCGGAATCGAACGGGTTTCCCTCGGACTGCAGGCGGCGAGCATGGATGTGCTCAAGAAAGTCTCCCGGGATCACCTCGCCTTGAAGGATGCCATGGCCGTCCGCAGGCTCATCCGGGACAGCGGGATCCACAAGCTCAACATCGACCTGATGTACGGCCTTCCCGGAAAGACAGCATCCGACGCCTTGGCGGATCTGCATTGGATCGAAGAACTCGCTCCCGAACAGGTCACGCTCTACGAATTCCGTCCAAACATGCTGTCTGGGGAGGATTATCCGCATGCCGACGAACGGTACGAGCAGTACTGCATCCTTTTCGATGGATTACAAACCCTTGGTTATGCCGGTTTGTTCGGGGCCAACACATTCTCCCTGGATGGCGCCGACCTCGGCGTATCATCATATCTTCGGAGCAGGATGTGCGATGGGGTACCCTATAAGGGCTTCGGCGTCTCAGCTCAGAGCATGAGTGCGGCAGGCGTGAGTTACAATACTGGGAAAGGGGCCAAAAACCTGTCGGGAATCTTGGGGCAGGGCTCCCTCCCGGAAGAGTATACCTACCGTCTTCCCCGGGAGGAGTTGTTGGCGAAGTATATCTGCATCAGCGCCTATTACGGCAGGTTCTCGTTAACAACCGCCTCAT
>DBWN01000215.1:0-1755 GCA_002308935.1 Bacteroidales bacterium UBA1237
CCTCCCTCAACCAAATCCTCGGCACCGACCTCATCGACCCCGAATCTGTCCTGCAGAATATATTCAGAAATCATTGCATCGGGAAATAGACCGCCCGTAGAAAGGCGTATACTTCCAGTAGTAAAAATCATAAACCGCTGATAATCAACGAGAAACCACAATTTCGATTGTTGGTTCCTCCTGCTTGTAGGCTGTTGATTTGACTGTTTTTCTACCACATTTCTACCACGCGTGGTAGAAACTTTTTACCTTTGATGCCAAAGTTTGTAATTTTACATTTTTTTACATATCTTTACAAACGTTACTCCATAAAACGCCATTTTTGGCATTTTGGAGGTTTTTTGAAAAACATTACGTTCGGTTTGTAAAAAGTATGAACAAGGCCATCAGAATCTGCAAATACTGTGGTAAGACATTCACACCCGAGCATGGTCGTCAGATTTTCTGTTCCGATGCGTGCAGAATCAACCATAAGAATCAGGAGAAACGCCTCCGAAATGCTGCGAAGAAGAATGTCCTCTCGACTCATGATACGAGAGCTGCGTTGTCCGGTAAGGAGTATCTTTCAATTACCGAGGCCGCAGCGTTTCTTGGCATAACCAGACCGACGGTTTACGCGCGTATAAAAGAAGGAGAACTCGTCCCCGTCCGTTTTGGTACCAGGACCCTGCGCATTCCGATGGATCAACTCGTTGCCAATACCGAGAGGTTGCCGCAACCGTCGAATGGAGATTTCTCCACATTGATTTCAAAGGAGGAGGCATTGGAACGCTATGAGATTTCCGATACCTGGCTTTATAAGAAGATCAGACCCGAAGGGATCCGCCCGAGGATAGTCAAAGGAAAGGCTTTCTTCCCGAAGAAGGATCTGGACAGGCTCTTCCCTCCCCGGTTGGTCTATAATGCGGAAGACTGGTACAATGCTGATGAGTTGATTGAGAAAGAGGGTCTCACCCGTAAGTACATCACAAACCTTGTCAGGGTGAAGGGGATCCCCCACTGCCGGAAAGGTAAAGTCCTGCTTGTCTCGAGAAAGGAGTGGGATACGGCGCGTCTGTTCCGAGGCGACATCGAGAAGAACTACCTCACGTGCGACCAGGCAAAGAAACGTTACCACCTGGCGAACAAGACATTCTATGACAAGATCAAAGAGGCGGGTGTAACCGGAATCCGGCAAGGTAACTCCGTCTACTTCAAAATAAGTGACCTTGATCCCCTGTTCAAGGACAAGACCCCCAAGATACCGCCTCATATACGGAGGGACTATATCCGTCGGAATGATGCCATTGCGCACTATCACGTTGGTACCAAGCGTTTTACGGAAGAAACCGAAGCGGCAGGAGTGACCAGGATCAGGACGGAGGGTAACTTCGTCTGGTATAAGAAGTCCGAACTTGATGAACTTTTCAAACTATAACCAATCATGAAAGCCACCAAAGTTTTTCTTCGCCAACGCAAGTTGAACAGCGGGAAGATAACCCTCTATCTGGATTATTACCCGCCGCTGAGGGATCCTGTTACGCAGGACCGCGTCTTTCGTGACTACCTGGGCATCTATCTCGTCGACAACCCCAAGTTCGCCATCGAGAAAGAGGCCAACAAGGAGAAGCTGAGACAGGCGAATGCCATTCGCTCGGAACGTGAACTCGCCATTATCCGGGGCCAGTTCGATTTCCTTGACAAGCACAAGCAGAAGATGGATTTCCTTGCCTACTTCCGCAAGAAGCTTGAATCCAAGGACCAGAAGTGGATCCG
>DBWN01000215.1:1827-6400 GCA_002308935.1 Bacteroidales bacterium UBA1237
GAAGGCTTCCGTGAATACCTGCTGAAGGCGAAACACCTCAAGAACGAGTCCATGGACCTGTCTCAGAACTCAGCTGCGGGGTACTGGTCAACCTTCCGGGGATGTCTGAAGATCGCATACCATGAGAAGATGCTCAAGGAAAACGTCAATGATTTCCTGGAGTCGATCTCTGGAACCAGCAGCCGCAGGGAGTACCTTACCCTGGAGGAGGTCCGCCAGTTGGCCAACACCCCGTGCGACGTCCCGGACCTCAAGAACGCTTCTCTGTTCAGCTGCCTTACCGGACTGCGTATCAGCGACATACTTGCTCTTGATTGGAGTAATATTGTAAAAGCCCAGGATGGCGGCTGGTGTATCCGGATCCGGACGGAGAAAACCGACACGGAAGCGACGCTTCCCCTTACCGACGAAGCGTACAAGCTTTGTGGAAAACGTTCCACCGGTCCCGTCTTCAAGAATCTCAAGCGCTATAATACCCATGCCCCTCTCAAGGAATGGGTTGAAGCAGCCGGGATAACCAAGCACATCACCTTCCACTGTTTCCGTCATACGTTCGCCACGCTGCAGGTGAACGAGGGTACGGACATCTACACCGTCTCCCATCTGCTCACCCATGCGAATGTGGGTACTACCCAGATCTACGCAGACATAGTCGACAAGAGCATGCGCGATGCCGTCGAACGGATCAAGATCAATGACGGGGCAAAGCCGAAAGGAAAGAACAAAAAAACAGACGAGACCAAGGACAAATAATACCATATTGATATGAGGATCCGTAACTTCTACAAATCGAGATCTGATCTCGATAAAATGCAAGGAGTTAGAAAATTCCTTGTACCGATTGTGTCAAAGTTCTATAATGGTGAGGTCGAAGGCACCCAGAGGTTGAAGGATACTTCCCTTCCGGCACCAACGCTGTTCAACTGCATGGAGACAATCCTGTCCAGGTTGAACGATAAGGAGTACCCCGAGCTCCTAGTCGGAGAGATCTGGGACGATCTGAGGATGAAGAGTCCCAAACAGTCAACGGAGCATTGTCTGACCCGCTTTTTTGATTTCAACTACTACGAGTATCGGGTCAACCGCTGGTACGAGGCGACGGTGATCTTTGGCGCGGTCTATTTCGTGATGGCTTTCGAGCATCCTGATCTGCGATGCTGCCTCAGCGCCATCAAGAACAAAGCCGTCTACAGTGCGGAAGCCATCCCCTATTTCAATCTCTTCGAGAAGGAACTTGCCGGGAATGACCAGCAGGCCAAGGTGGATTCCGATGACTACGATCCTCGGCAGGACGTTATACTCGAACTCAAGATGCGTACTGAAAGGGCTATGAACGACTTCTCCAACCCCAAGCCGCCGGAAGGGTATGTGAGCATCGACGCCATCCTGTATGCGACCGAGAACTACTTCACTAAGGACGCCGAACCTGTGCTGAATACCCTGGAATATGTCGTTTCCCAGACAAACGGGTCGGATCTTGACAGGATCAGGTCCAAGAGGAATGCCTTGATGCGGTACAATGCTGCCCGTGGCGGCAAGACGCCGGACAAGGAGTCCGGAATGACCACCGGCCAGCAGGTCATCTTCTTCTATTACCTCTTCGACTCCCTGGGCTTGAACTTTGGAAACTCTGACAAGGCGGCGTGGATACGCCTGCTCCGTAACGTCACGGGCAGGAACGCCGACAATATCAAGCAGCGTCTTAACTTCAGGTTCGACGAGGACCAGACGCAGAAGGACCTACGTTATGTCGCCGGCTGTCTCAAGGAATTGTTCCCATCCATTTCGTCAAAGATAGAGCGGGACAGTAAAATCCAGTAAGAAACTGCAATAAGGGGAAGCCTTGGAGTTCCCCCAAACCTACCCCGGCCCCGCAAAGGGCCGGTATTTTTGTGCCGTGGTTCACGATGAGCCACGGTTTCTCATTTGCGGCCGCAATCCAGGAACCTTGTATTCACCTCAAATCTATTAGAGCATGTCAAAAATGACTAATGAGCTAGCAAGGGAAGAGCGGGTTACGTTCGATCATCTCCCTAAGATACTGTCAACACTCCAAAAGGACGTGAATGAACTCAAGAACTTCATAGTCCATAACCAGGTACCGGACGAACCCAATGAGTGGATGGATGTCAAGGGACTCGCCGCATACCATCCCGATCATCCGTCCGTCAGAACCGTCTATGACTGGATACACTACAAACGCGTCCCCTATCATAAGGACGGCAAACGCGTCCGATTCAAACGCACTGAGATAGATAAGTGGTTATTAGGCGGTTATCATAGGACAGATAATGAACTGCTTGAAGATGCCGTCGATATTCTCAACGCAAAACGATGTGGTCAGGTTTAATGTGAGAGCGATATGGAAATACGAGTTACCCCCGAAAACTTCCATTTGATTTGGAAGTCGATAATCATCAGGACTTCAGATGTCTTCTCCACCCCGCCTGTGGTGATCAATGTCGACAGGTCGGTCATCAGCACCCTGGGCAATTTCAGCGCGTCCACCGGCAAGGGCAAATCGAAGAAGACGTTCAACGTCTGCGCCATCGTCGCCGCGGCCCTGACCAATGGAACGGTACTGAACTACAGGGCGAGTTTCCCTGAGGGGAAAAGGAAGGTCCTCTATTTCGACACTGAGCAGAGCGCCTATCACTGCCAGAAGGTCTTGCAGCGGATAAACAGGCTTTGCGGCCTCCCGGAGACCGAGGACAATGACCAGATCGAGTTCGTCATGCTTCGCGAGTACAGTCCGCTTGACCGGAGGACAATCATTGAAATGGCTTTGGCCGAAAGGCCGGACCTCGGGCTGGTCGTCATCGATGGACTCCGTGATCTGCTCTTTGATATCAATTCTTCAACTGAGGCTGCAGAAGTAATTGGTTTACTGATGAGATGGAGCAGCCAATTCAATGTCCATATCCATACTGTCCTTCATCTGAACAAGGGGGATGACAACGTCCGGGGTCATATCGGGACCGAGCTCAACCACAAGGCCGAAACCATCCTCCAGATAACGAAAAGCGTAGTCGACGGGGATATCAGCGAAGTACATGCATCGCTTGTGCGTGACCGGGATTTCAAGCCCTTTGCCTTCCATATCAATGAAGACGGTCTTCCCGTTTTGGCAAAGGACTATAGTTTCAACCGCAGCGCACAGATAATCTCATTCGATTATGAGTTAATGTCAGAGGATCTGCACCGTGCCGCCCTAGACAAGGCTTTCGAAGGAATCGACAGGATGGGATATCAGGATCTCCTGCACCGGCTCTCTGTGGGCTATTCAAGCATAGGCTTCACCCGTTCCAGGGCCATCATAACCAAGCTGAAGAAGTTTCTCATGAAGTATGATATGATCAGGCAGGAAGACAGGAAGTATGTGTACAACAGGGAATTTCACTATGTCCCTCTCAATATCGACCAAACCAGTATAGAATAGTCGGGTGCCCATTAGGCGTTATCCCACTATACCGGTCGTTTCCGTTGGCACTATTGTGGCCCATGGATGTCCAACAGTGGTGTAAACGCCCACTTTAATTCACGTCTTATAAAACATTATGATACAATGACAATAGAAGAGATAAAGATGATTCCGATTAAGGATATCCTTTCCCATATGGGCATAGAACCCGTGATGTCGAGATGCGGCGGTGAGCAGCTGATGTACAACTCCCCTCTCCGTCCTGATAAAAACGCCTCCTTCTCGGTCAACACCCGGAAGAACCTATGGATGGATTTCGGGACGCAGCTGGGAGGCAACGTCATCGACCTTGCCATTGCTCTGAAAGGAGACTGCACGTTCAGCGAGGCCTTGGCCTGGCTCGAGGAGCAGGTTGGCGGTCTTGACATGGTGGTGTCCGAAGGCGGAATAAACCGGTTCCTGGAGGAACTGTCCTCAAAGCAGCAGGATAAGCCGTTCTTGAGCAACGTACAGGTGGAAGAACTGACCAATCCCTCCCTCCTGAGGTACCTGGAATCCCGGGGTATCCCGGCCGAAATCGGCTGGCGGTATTGCAAGGAGGCCCACTATACCGTCCGTGACCGAGAGTACTTCTCGATCGCCTTCATGAATATCCTGGGCGGGATGGAGCTCCGGAACCGGTACTTCAAGGGTTGCCACGGGGCAAAGGCCCTGACCATAGACCGCGTTGACAAGTCGCAAAGGACTCCCACCTGCTGCGTCTTCGAGGGGTTCATGGATTTCCTCACGTACAGGTTGCTGGAGGACAGCGGCGACTGCGAGTTGGTCCCCCGCCGGCCCTGCGACTGCATCATCCTGAACTCCACGTGCATCACCGCGCAGGCCATCCCCTTCATCGACGTCTATCGCTGTGCCTACTGTTTCCTGGACAACGACTACGCCGGGAGACAGGCCTTCGGAACCCTCTGCCGCGCCATGCCCGGGCGGATCCATGACATGTCGAGCAAGTTCATGCCTTACAACGACCTGAACGACTACCTTATGTTGAGCGGCTCCTGGTAAGGGACTTCCTTGGCATTTTCTGAAATCCTCGTCCTTTGCCGGGACGGGGGTTTTTTTGTGCCCAGGCGGGAATCCGAGTATACGCTACGA
>DBWN01000260.1:0-2570 GCA_002308935.1 Bacteroidales bacterium UBA1237
GTCAGATCTTTATCAGTTTTGCTTGAGAACCCAGCCGATTTTCATGTTTTTGAAATTACCTGCCAAATTATCTAACCCGTTTGCGGGTTTATTCTGATCGCTTGAATGTGCGAGAACTGATTTAATGAACAAAAGGAATCTTTTTTCTTCGAAAAGCATTCTGCATTCTGTGGCGTTCCCTTGGAGCATTCCGGTCATGGAGAGATATTTCAGTTGTTTTCCGAACTGAAGTTGCACTCTTTCTCCTTCATCAAGCGTTCTCCATTTTCCTTCCATGGAGATACCCTTGACTGTGCACAGGAATGTGAGATCGTCATTGAATACAAATGTGACGGATCCGTCGTTAATACCGACTTCATGAAGATAATCATCAATCTTGGCTTCCATTCCGGAAGAAACGGCGTTCCCGGCAGCACTTGAAAGAATTTCGTCACTTCCTAAATTTACCGCAGACCCTGCAAAATTCCATTTTCCTAAAATGTTTACAGCGGTTGAACTGCCGGTATATGCTTGGATGATGGCCGGAATACTTCCAATTGTGCTTTCTGATGATTGTGCGCAAACAGCGGAGGAGAAAAGAATTCCTGTTACTATTGATGAGAACAGCTTTTTCATCAGTTTATTCCTCATTTTTCCACCCCTGTGCCTTCATAGGGAGTTCTACCCCCTCGGGAGTGACCAGGACGCATCCTACATTGCTTTGAGCAAGATGTCCTATAATGTCGAATGTCTGGAAATCATGGCGCAGTTTCTCCATCTGCATGATCGGAACAGTGAAAAGCAGGCGGTAATCATTGCCTCCGTTCATGGCCGCGGATATAGGGTCTATATCCAGGGTCTTTCCCAGACTGAATGAGTTTCCTTCGAAGGGAATCCTGTCTGCGTAAACCTTGACTCCCAGTCCTGTGGAGCGGGATATTCTCATGCATGCGTCTGCGAGCCCGTGTTTTACGACAATGCCGGATGAGGGTGTAATGCCCGATTCTTCAAGGTTCTTCAGGACATATGGGCTGAGTTCGGGTTTGAGATAAGAACCGACTATCATTTTGTAATTGTTGAGGTCCGGTTCTTTTCCGGTCTTCTCGAAATCTTCTTTTCCTTTTTCCAGGACCCTCAATCCGAGATATGCCGCTCCAAGGCTTCCGCTTACGCATAGGAGATCTTTGCTTTGCGGCTCAGGACGTTTGCTGATGTCGTCGGCCTTTCTCTCTCCGCACACCCCTATTCCGATGGACAGTCCGTTTTTGGAAGGAGCAAGCCCTAAAGAGACTTTCTCATATCCGTGCTCTTTGGCAGCTGTTACAATACCTTCCCAAATATCCTTTATATGGTCATAATCCAGTTTAGAGGATATCCCCATGGATATGCTGAGTGTCCTTGGCCAAGCCATCCTTGAATAAAGGAAGGTGGTTGCTGCTATGACGCACTTGTATCCCAGATGTTTCAAAGGAAAATACACGAGATCGAAATCAACGCCCTCAAGGAACATTTCAGATCCGCAAACTGTTTCCGATCCTTTCTCCGTGGTAAACGAACAGTCTTCGTGAGCTTTGAACGGAGTTCCTTCATAGAGCCGTTCTATAGCCTCTTCAATCCCGATTTCAGAAAATCTGTATCCGCTCATTGGTGATGGTATTATATCTGTAACCACAAAAATAACTCTTTTGGCTCAATAATAGTGATAACATAGGCGCAATAATCCTTTTTATGAGACTCGGATTGCACCATTACCAGACACTTACCCATTGGGCAAGTAAATACAGGTTACAAACCGTAAGCCGGTTGCTGTTTTATAAACTTCCACAAATTGACCATGTTACAAGAGTTATTTGTGGCCCAAGGGGCTCACAATTGGAGATTTTTGTGTATTTTTGTAATCCCCCTCGAAGAGAGAGCGTTCTCTTTTCGTAAAAGTGTTACAAGAGACGAACTTAAGTACAGCTCATGGCAGAAAAAAGATTACTCCTTGGTGACGAAGCCGTCGCCCTCGGTGCGATATATGCCGGCCTTTCCGGAGTGTATGCATATCCGGGAACTCCATCCACCGAAATCACAGAATTCATACAGACCGATTCTCTAGCACGTGAAAGAGGCATAAGAAGCCGATGGTGCACTAACGAAAAGACCGCCATGGAGGCGGCTCTCGGTATGTCATATGCCGGAAAACGTGCCCTTGTATGCATGAAGCATGTCGGTATGAACGTTTGTGCTGACGCGTTTGTGAATTCCGCGATAACGGGAGTCAACGGAGGTCTCGTTGTGTTGGCGGCAGATGATCCTTCAATGCATTCCTCCCAGAATGAACAGGATTCCCGTTTTTATGGCAAGTTCGCCATGATCCCCATCATAGAGCCTTCCAATCAGCAGGAGTGTTTTGATTGCATGGCTTACGCTTTCAATTTGTCAGAAAGTCTCCGTTTGCCTGTCCTTATGAGGATGGTGACAAGGCTTGCCCATTCAAGGGCGGCAGTGGAAGTGTCTTCTCCAAAGGACCAGAATCCGTTCCATCCTGACGACGAGAGGGGAAGATGGGTCCTTCTTCCGGGAAATGCCAGAAGGCAGTATGCGGC
>DBWN01000260.1:2691-3782 GCA_002308935.1 Bacteroidales bacterium UBA1237
GCTCCTGAAGGTGTTTCCGTCTTGAAGGTTTCCCAGTATCCTCTTCCCACAGAATCCATACGCAAACTCTCCTCCCACTGTTCAGAAATAATGGTGGTTGAAGACGGTCAACCTTTCATCGAAGAGCAGGTGCCGGGCATCTTGTCGGCGGAATATCCCGTATCCGGCAGGCTTACCGGCAGATTGCCCAGGACCGGTGAACTCAATCCGGACAATGTCGCCGCTGCTTTCGGTAAGGAACCTTCGGATGTCTTCCCTTCGGCGAAGAACATCTCCCCCCGTCCTCCACAGCTATGCCAAGGCTGCGGGCACAGGGATGTTTATACTGCGCTCAACAAGGTCATAGCCGATTACCCTTCGGCCAGGGTGTTCGGAGATATAGGTTGTTATACGCTTGGGGCTCTTCCTCCTTTCAGGGCAATAGATTCTTGCGTAGACATGGGCGCATCGATTACAATGGCGAAGGGTGCGGCGGATGCCGGAGGGCATCCGGGGATAGCGGTCATAGGAGACTCAACGTTCACTCATTCTGGAATGACCAGTCTTTTGGACGCGGTAAATGACAATGCTGCCATTACTGTGATCATTTCCGACAACCTCACTACCGCAATGACCGGTGGACAGGATTCTGCGGGAACGCACAAGTTTGAGGCGATATGTCTTGCCCTTGGCGTGGAGAGGGAGCATTTGCATGTTGTCATCCCTCTGCCCAAGAACATGGATGAAATCACCCGGATTATCCGCGAAGAAATTGAATATAAAGGCGTTTCAGTGATTATACCCCAAAGGGAATGCATGCAGACGCTTTCCAGAAAAATGAGGGCCAAGAAGAATTCAGAGAAATAGAAGATCATGAAGACAGATATAAAACTTTCAGGAGTAGGAGGACAAGGGATACTGTCAATCGCTACTGTGATCGGACAGGCTGCGACGGCTGCCGGTCTTAATCTGAAGCAGGCGGAAGTACATGGGATGAGCCAGAGGGGTGGCGATGTACAAAGCGACCTCAGGCTTTCTACTGAAGAAATATTCAGCGACCAGATTCCTCTTGGAGGCGCGGATATCATTATCTCGATGGAGCCCATGGAGGC
>DBWN01000260.1:3819-4001 GCA_002308935.1 Bacteroidales bacterium UBA1237
AAGCCTTTCGTAAATATCCCCAACTATCCGGACGAAACGTCACTTATCAATGAACTGGAGAGTCTTCCCAAAGTCCATCTTCTGGATATTGAACAGCTGGCTCTTTCCATTCAGGCTCCCAAAAGCGCAAATATGGTGTTGTTGGGGATGGCTGCCGGACACATGCAGATCCTTTCCCCCGA
>DBWN01000127.1 GCA_002308935.1 Bacteroidales bacterium UBA1237
ACAAGCTGGTCATCAGTAAGGGGCTTGCGCTTGTCTTCAGCATCGACAAGTTCCTTGAGGACTTTCTTGAGTTCCTTGGTGGACACTTCAACTCCATCCATGTTCTCAAGACCCTCCGAGAAGAAGTTCTTCAGGGGGAAAATCCCGAAATGCGTCTCTATCCACTTGCTGTTCACCACCCTTGAGATAGTTGAGATATCGAATCCGGTACGCTCTGCGATGTCCTTGAGGACCATAGGCTTAAGGTTAGCCTCATCTCCGTCGATGAAATAATCGTGCTGATAATCCAGGATAGCCTTCATCGTGTTGTAGAGGGTGTTATGCCTCTGCTTGACGGCTTCCACGAACCACTTCGCGGAATCCATCTTGCTCTTGATGAAAGTGACAGCCTCGTTCTTTTCCCTTGTGGAAGAGGATGCCGCCTGCTGGAGCATCTCCGCATACTTCTTGTTGACGTGAATCTCAGGGATAGAGTACCTCGGCATTGTGAGATTGAATTCACTTCCGTCATATTCGAGCTGGAAGTCCGGCACGATCTGCTGAGCCTGGTCATCGTAAGAGTCGTCGACCTGTCCACCGGGAAGAGGATTCAGGGAAAGGATCTTTTTCCTGGCTCTTTTCATCTCATCCTCAGACAAGCCCATCCTGGACATTATCCTCTCATAGTGCTTGTTCGAGAACTCATCGAAATAATCCTCAAGTATGGTAATGGCGTTCTTGACGTCGTCCGTCTGGTTGAGCGCTCTCAACTGGATGAGAAGACATTCCTTGACGTCGCGCGCGCCGACGCCTGTGGGTTCGAATTCCTGTATGATGGAGAGCATCTTCTCCACTTCCTCCACATCCGTCTTCAGTCCTGCTCGGAACTCAATGTCATCCACAAGGCTTTCAAGGTCCCTGCGAAGATAGCCTGCGCTGTCAAGGCTTCCGACAATGAAGGCGGCTACTTTATACTGATGTTCATCCAGGTTACGGAAGCCCAATTGTTCCATAAGGCTCTGGGTGAAACTCTGTCTTACTGCAAAGGTGTCATAACGGGGTTTCTCATCCTTCCCGTAATTGTTCACCTTATACATATAAGAGGGAGTGGAATCGTCGTCCTTGATTTCCGACAGGGAAACATCACGAGGAGCGCCTTCGGGGTCATCTTCCCTCTCTGAAGGCGAATCGTCAAGCACCGGATTCTCCTCTATCTCCTTCTTGATACGCATTTCGAGTTCCTGTGCCGGAAGTTCGATCAGCTTGATGGTAAGGATCTGTAGAGGCGAAAGCTTCTGCTGCTGGCGTAATGTCTGTTCCTGCTTGATCATTGGTTGCTATCTGTTCCTTACGACCTTGACTGTATCAACCACATAAGAGTGGTAACGGTCGATGACAGGGTAATTTATGTTCTCTTTGGTCACGAAAGCCGTGGGGAACGTTCCTTTTATGGCCTGAAGCAGCTCCATAGCTTCGGACTTTGTCCTGAAGTCACCGACAGTGACCTTGAAGAAAGGAGCCTGATAATTGCGGTAAGCGGCTATTCCGGGATACAATGCCTCGAAACGTCTCATTGTGCTTTCAGACACCGCCCTCGAGTTCTGCTGGTTGTCGAAATATATCCTCACCCTGTAGCCGGACATCGTCCTGCTGGAGTTGGATGAGATATGTGTCGACATGGCCTTCTGAATGGCGGAAGACTGGTGCACGGTGACATCAGCGCTGCCTCCCTTGGACTTGGAAGGAAGCATGTTGAAAATGGACTTTCCGGAAAGGGTGGAGTCCATGGCTGCCGCCCTTCTTACCACGACACTGTCCTTTGTCTGGCCGTTCTGATTGCTCTGAGCCCTCATCTGGAGGGGAGAAAGCAACAGAGCCGAAGTCACAGCGACAATGCCGATATGGATCAATCTGTTCAGTTTCATGACCTGTTTGTTCAAATGCTCTATTCCATAAGATCCTTTACTGGAATCTCCTTGAACTTGAGCGTTTTAGTTAGCCCCGAACGCAAATGCACCTTTGCCGACACGTCCGTCACGAAATCCTCCAGATCATAATCACGCATGAGCGAAATAAGATCCATCAGTCTGACTCCCGACGCCAGATTCGCCTGACAAGGAAGAGGATAGACGGCCACCGAACGCGCTGTCACCTGGATAGGGTCCGCCTCGTATGTGACGAAAGGTTTCCCTTTGTAATACAGTATTCCTTGAATATCGGTCAAGGTGAACTGCATGGCGGGGTTCTGGACCTGGACCGCGAGTTCAGCGTTCAATCCATGGAGCCCGATCGGGGAAATAGACTCCACGGCGCACGAAAGGATACGGATATCCTTGATCCTCGAGCAAGATGAAGGGAGGAGGAGAATGACCGCCGCCAATGTTGCCGCGATCACCGACCTTCTGAGGATATCAACCGTTCTTTTCATACATCTGACATGTTACTGCGCAAGGTGGCAGATTTATGCAAAGATAGTCAATTTTCAAATAATCGCCGGAAAAATCCCTATCTTTGTCGGGAAGGGAAACGCAATGTACGTGCCAAAAAACCGAAAGGATTGAACCGGGGCATTT
>DBWN01000235.1 GCA_002308935.1 Bacteroidales bacterium UBA1237
ACATCGTAGTCTCCGTAAACCAGGATCTTCTCTCCAGAAACGATCGCCTTGCGGAGCCGCTCAACCGCCCTGTCCATATCCTTCATCAGGAATGGATCATGCAGTTCGGAAAGGTCAGGACGGAAGAAGGAACGGGCCTGCTCGAAGGTGGTGACGCCCCTTTGCACAAGAAGAGAGGCGAGGACAGGATCCACGCCCAACTCAGCCGAGAGTCTCCCGACCGCTTCTTGATCAGTTACAGGTTTGACTATCCACCTCTTGTCGTGCATTCTTACATTCTTCCCTTTTTCCATCAAAAACCCTTCAGATAATACTGAGAGGCAATCTTGATTCTTACAAAGATATCCAATTAATTTTAATTTCGGCATTATTTCGTTACTTTTGCAACCTTACAAGAAAGCAGAAACAATCCAAGGACGCAGAGAATGCGCCGAACAAACAGAATTCAGTATGGCAACACAGCAGCTAAGTGAGCAGGAGATTCTCCGCAGGGAATCAATGAACAAGTTGAGGGAACTCGGTATCGAGCCATATCCCGCAGCCCTTTATCCCGTGAACGCTACAAGCAAGGAGATACTCTCCGGCTACAATGCGGAAGAAGGCAATTTCCAGGATGTCTGCATAGCGGGAAGGATCATGTCCCGTAACATCATGGGCGCCGCTTCATTCATGAAGCTCCAGGACGGAGAAGGCAGGATCCAGGTATATGTCAAGAGGGACGAAATCTGCCCCGGAGAAGACAAGACGATGTACAACACCGTCTTCAAGAAACTCCTTGACATCGGTGACATCATCGGAATCAAAGGATACGCTTTCGTGACCAAGACCGGTGAGACATCCGTCCATGCGAAAGAGCTCACTGTCCTGAGCAAGTCCCTGAAGGTGCTTCCAATAGTCAAGGAAGCCGATGGAAAGGTTCATGACGCTTTCACTGATCCCGAACTCCGCTACCGTCAGAGATATGTCGACCTGATCGTCAATCCTCAGGTCAAGGACACTTTCGTCAAGAGGGCGAAGATAATCTCCACGATGAGGGAGTATTTCAACGAAGCCGGTTGCCTGGAAGTCGAGACACCCATCCTCCAGTCCATCCCCGGAGGTGCGACCGCACGTCCTTTCATCACTCATCATAACGCTCTCGACATTCCTCTGTACCTGAGGATCGCCAACGAGCTTTACCTAAAGAGGCTGATAGTGGGAGGTTTCCCCGGAGTATATGAATTCGCGAAGGACTTCCGCAACGAAGGAATGGACAAGACCCACAATCCGGAGTTCACCTGCATGGAGATCTATGTGGCCTACAAGGACTACNNGACAAGACGCACAATCCGGAGTTCACTTGCGTGGAGATGTATATCGCCTACAAGGATTACATCTGGATGATGGAGTTCGTGGAGAAGATGCTCGAAAGGATATCCACTGCCGTCAACGGTTCCACAGTCGTGAACATCGCCGGAAACGAGGTTGACTTCAAAGCTCCTTATCGCAGGATCGGAATCCTCGATGCAATAAAAGAATATGCAGGAGTAGATGTGAAGGGAATGGGAGTTGACGAACTCCGAGCCACCTGCAAGTCTCTCAATGTCGAGTTCGAGCCCTCAATGGGAGTAGGAAAGCTCATCGACGCGATCTTCGGGGAATACTGCGAAAAGAACTTCGTCCAGCCGACATTCGTGATCGACTATCCGGTCGAGATGTCTCCCCTTACGAAGCGCCACAGGAACGATCCGGCTTTGACAGAAAGATTCGAACTTTTCGTTTGCGGAAAGGAACTCGCCAACGCATACTCCGAACTCAACGACCCCGTCGACCAGCTCGAGAGGTTCGAAGAGCAGGCAAGGCTCAAGAGCGGTGGAGACGATGAGGCCATGTTCATCGACTATGACTTCGTCCGCGCACTTGAATACGGTATGCCTCCCACTTCCGGACTCGGAATGGGAATCGACCGTCTCACAATGTTCATGACAGGACAGACAACCATCCAGGATGTGCTCTTCTTCCCTCAGATGAGACCTGAAAAGATCATCAAGAAAGAGGAAAAAGCCGAGGACAGCCAGGAATAATACGTTAAAGACATGAGGATCGAAACCGTAACATCGGTCCAGAACCCCAAGATCAAGGACCTTCTTTCGCTTCAGGAGAAATCCCGTACAAGGCGTCAGAAGGGCCTTTTCATTGTTGAGGGCCGCAGGGAACTTCTTCACTGCCTTGAGGCGGGGTTCTTCCCGTCATGCCTTTTTGTCTGCGGAGAAATCCTTTCTCCTGATCAGATGAACCAGATAGTCTCCCTGTCGGAAAAGGCGAACCCGAAGGTCGGAATCGTTCAGGTGAATTCTTACATCTACGACAAGATCGCTTACCGCGGAGGAACCGAAGGGGTCATCGCCGAGATCATTTCCATAGACCGGAAACTCTCCGACCTTTCACTTTCGGAGAATCCCCTTATCGCCGTTCTTGAAGGAGTCGAGAAACCGGGCAACCTAGGTGCGGTTTTAAGAAGCGCCGACGCTGCGGGAGCGGATGCCGTAATCATCTGCGATCCTCTGACCGACATCTACAACCCTAACCTTATCCGCGCAAGCCTCGGAGCCGTTTTTTCAAGACAAGTGGCGGTAGCGTCCTCTGAAGAGACTATCGCATTCCTGAAAGAGAAAGGGATAGGGATATTCACCGCCCAGCTGCAGGACTCCAAAGTCTATTACTCCACCGACTTCAAAAAACCCAGCGCCATCGTGATGGGCACCGAATCCACCGGGCTTTCCCAGCAGTGGAGGGAGGCTGCCACAGGACATATAATGATTCCGATGCTGGGCAAGCTGGACTCGCTCAATGTTTCAGTTTCAGCCGCGATACTCCTTTTTGAAGCCGTAAGGCAGCGTCAGTCACTATAGAATCTCCACAACATAATCCCAGAACATATGGACCAGGAGAAATACGGCCTGATAGGTCATCCGATACACCAGTCCCTTAGCCCGAAACTCTTTGAGGCGGCATACGGCGGCACTCTCCCCTACGACCTTATCGAAGGCGAAGACTTCGAAGAGTCCTTCGGCAAGTTCTTGGACGGATACCACGCCATAAACGTCACTGCACCATTCAAAGAAAAGTCGTATGACAAAGTGCTTTCTTTGGCCCGTGAAGGAAAGGGAATGATCTCAGGGCCGTGCTTCAAGATAAAGGCCACGAACCTGCTCGTCAAGACCGCTGAAGGGATTGAGGCACACAATTCAGACTTCACCGGGATAATCCTAACCGTCGCCGAGGCCTTTTTCCCCGGTATCGTCGCCCAATGCTATTCACGTTTCGGGGCAAACGCATACAAACAGGTTCACCAGTTCATGAGAATAAGTCTGGGGGACATATTCTCGGAAAAGCCCCAGGCGCTCATAGTCGGAGCAGGAGGAGCGGGCAAGGCTGCGGCAGTCGCAGCTGCGGAGATGGGGTTTGACGTGGCTATTATGAACAGGACCGCATCTAAAGCCCAAGCCATCGCAGATTCCCTACCGGAGTATTCCTTCATAGTGACCCCAGTCAGTGACTTCAAGGGCGCTTTGAAAGAGTGTGACCTTGTCATCTATACCCTCCCCATGAAGCTTGACGCCATCGATTCCTTGAAGGTATCGGATTTCGAAGGAGAGGACAGG
>DBWN01000071.1:0-4411 GCA_002308935.1 Bacteroidales bacterium UBA1237
TGGAACCAATGCTCCCCGCCCTCCATGACGGTCAAGCGGCAGCCGTGCAGAGAAATGAACTCCCTGACGCATTCTTCTCCAACAGCGAGGTCTTTGTCCGGACGTAGCACGAATGTCGGAACATTCCACTTTTCAACAGGATGTTTCACTACCCAATCGTAATAGTCATCATCCCGCGAAGGAAGGGTCTCAATGTATTTCTTCATGTCAAGGATCGGAGAAACGAAAAGAGTTCTTGAGAGGTCCCTGCCCTGGAACGACAGAAGAGAATACCAGCAGCCTATGCTGTTAGCTCTCAAAGAGACTGATCTCCACCTGCTGAACAGGTAATCCCTGACACGGTCCATGAGGGGAAGCACCTCCCAAGGATTCTTGTCCAAAGGAAGGTCGATGCCGAGGACCTGATAGCCTTTCGGGACCGCGACTTGGGAAAACGCCAAAGACTCTTCCTTGTTTCCGCCCAGTCCATGGACGAAAAGGAACACCCTGTCACTTTCTTCTCCCGACAGCAATGCCGGCACATTCCCTATCTCGAACAATACAGTACGCATTCTCCGGTGTGATTAATTATACCGGGGCAAAGATAATCCTTCACTCCAGTATAAACAAAGTGTTGTGACGAAGGGCCTTTTTCTGTGACGAAAGGGAGCGGATCCAGGCTTCTGGAACAAGAGAAGGGAGGATGACTCTCTTAAAGGCGGGAGAAAGACAGCGGCAGCTCGAGGCCATGCTCTTCAAGAAGGGCACGGTCACGAAGGACCGTATCGGTATCACCGAAGAAAACGGCCTTGCCGCCTGAAAGCAGCACAGTCTTAGGACAAGTGTCATAGATGAAGTCAAGGTCATGACTGGCCACCAATTTGGCGCAAGGAAGGGAGTTGAGCACTTCGATCAGACGACGCCTGTTCCTCGGATCCAATGATTCGCTGGGCTCGTCCATGAGCATCAGTGAGCAATCAGTGGAAAGTACAGTGGCTATGCTGGCAAGCTTCTTTTCTCCGCCTGAAAGGCGGTAAACCGCACGATCCTTCAGAGCCTCTATATGAACGGCTTCAAGAGCCTTTTCCACAGCTTTCCGGGTCTGCTCAGGGGAATAGCCGTAATTACGGGGAGCGAAAGCCACATCTTCATACACTGAGGAAGTGAAAAGCTGGTTGTCTGAATCCTGGAAAACATATCCTATCTCCTTGCGGACGGCTGAAAGAGTGTCTTTGCCCACGACTTTTCCAGAAACGGAGACACGGCCTCCGGTCGGTTCCAGAAGCCCGCAAATGAGTTTGAGAAGAGTGGATTTGCCGGTGCCGTTGGATCCGACAAGTCCTACACTCTCCCCTTCTTCGATACTGAAGGAGACGCCGGAGAGCACCCGCGAAGGATGTTCGCCCTTACGTAGCGCAGGATAAGAAAAACTGAGGTTGTCCAGGTTCAGAAGGCTCATATGTATCTAATTATCAGAAAGACTATTACAAACACAGCGACATAGACGGCATTCTTGACAGCAAAGGGACGTCGTTCCACATGAGAGAAATCACCGTTGAAGCCCCTTAGCGTCATGCCCTGGTACACTGACTCGGAGCGGTCAATGCTTCGGAGAAGAAGCATTCCCACCATCGGCCCCCACACCTTGAAGCTGATCCCCTTCTGCCCGGGAGCACGCATCAGGTATGCGGTCCTCATTCTGGAGACTTCCTCCAAGAAGACTATGATATAACGGTGTATCAGCATTATGACTGAAACAAGGACTGCGGGAACTTTCATCTTCCGCAATGCCGCACAGAAATCCTCCATTGGGGTGGTGACCATAAGAAGATATGCCGCCGCTACGGCATAGACGCCTTTGAGGAGCAGAGTAGCCATGGAGACCATTCCTCCTGTTATTGCAGGATGTGCTGGGAAGATTACAGAACGGTCAAAAAAAGGATTAGCTATTCCGACGAGGCACACGGGAATGAGTATGAGACTCATCCTACGCCACATGGGTTTGAAAGGAATGTCTCCCAAGGTGAACATGAGGACCGGATAGACTCCCATGAGCAGGACTCCGGCCATGTCGTAGCGGTTGAAAGACAGCAGGACGACGAGATAAAAAACCGTTACGAAGAACTTTGAGAGCGGGTGAAGGCCATGAAGAAGCCCTTCTCCCCTCGCCTCATCCTCCATCATCCGGAAACCGTTTATCGCCCTGTCTATGCTGTCCATCCGTTATTCAGGTTGCGGTTTCACTCTACGCTTACGGAAAGCCAGGCCCATAAGAAGACAGACCGCGAGGACTGCCACACTTCCTGCGATTCCTGCGAACGAGGTACCGTTTTCACTGTCCTTGAAAGCATAATCGGGAAGAAGTGCGGTATGTTCCTGTACACCTGCTGCCCATTTTTCAACCGCTCCGTCCCCTTCTATCTCTGTGGATCCGGTCACTTTCTCGACGGACCATTCCAGGCCGTCAGGATTGGAAGAAGCCAGATGCGACATGAAACCCCCGAGCACAAGAGCAGCAGCAAGAAGAATTGCGACGACAGAAGATGTCTTCATCCCCTGACGGCTTGCATCTGCGGAAACCCCTTCCAGGAGTTCCGGCCTGGCCTCATGGACGAATACCAGCACGGCTGCAGTGATCGCACCTTCAACAAGACCGATCACAAGGTGAACGGGCAGCATGAAACGCACGAAGATGGCGAAAGGAAGGTCTGTGATTCCGGAAGCCAAGGTCTCCAGGGTAACAGAGAACGCACCCAAAAGAAGACTCACAGTGCTTCCAATCAATGAAGCCGCGATAATCCTTCCTTTAGTAGCTCCTTTGGACATGAACGCTCTCCAGATCAGATAACCTCCTATGAAACAGCCGTAAAAGCCCATGTTCCAGATGTTGCATCCCAGAGCCATGAGTCCTCCGTCGGCGAAAAGAAGACATTGTATGAGGAGCACTGCTGTCATCGTCAGGAATCCAGCCCATGGCCCCAGCAGTGCGCTCAGCATCATGCTGCCGCAAAGGTGTCCCGAAGAGCCGGTCCCGGGGATGGAGAAGTTGAGCATCTGGGCAGCGAAAACGAAAGCGCCCATCACACCCATGAGAGGGATTTTACTGTTGAGGTCCGCTCCTTTGAGTTTTCTCACGGAGAATCCCACGGCAATTATGCTGCAGGCGTACATCACGCCGGCAACCGCAGGAGACACCAGAGCATCTGACATGTGCATAATCAGTCTTGTTTGAGTTCGTTCTTGATATTCAGATCCATGCTTCCTGAACGGAAGCCTTCAAGGTCAAGAGTCACATAATCCACTCCGATTTCTTTGAGCCCGGCAGCTAAGGCAGAACGCATTTGGATGATACTTCCCATAAATTCCGGGTCGGTCTCTATCCTGGCTATATTACCATGGACACGTACCCTTACGTTGGTGAACCCCATCTCCCTTAAGGAAGCCTCCGCCTTGTCGACCTTCTTCATCAAATCATAGGAAAGAAGAGTGCCGTAAGGGAAACGGGTAGCCATGCAAGGTGAAGAAGGACGTTTCGCCACAGAAATGCCCTTCTGTCCTGCCAGAAGCCTGACTTCCTCCTTGGTGATATGGAAAAGTGCCAATGGACTAAGAATGGAGAGTTCTGAAAGAGCCTTGAGACCCGGCCTGTAGACATGCAGGTCATCTTCGTTGGTGCCTTCGATTAAGTTCCTTATGCCGAACCTTGCGGCAGAATTCTTTATCTTTCTGAACAAGGCGTACTTGCAGCGGTAGCACCTGTCTACAGGATTGTTCCTGATGCCGGCTTCATTCAGCTCATCGACAGTAAGCACGGTATGAATCACACCCGCATCCAATGCATAACGTTTGGCATGTCCGATGTCAGCGAGAGGATGCATGTCCGAATGAACGGTATATGCATAAACATGGGTACCGTTCTTTTGTGCAGCCTCTATGCACAAGTGGAGCAGCAATGTGGAATCCACACCGCCCGAAAAGGCGATGGCCACGTCTTCCTCAAGAAGGGTGTTCAGGTAATTCTCCAGAGCGAGGAATTTTTCCTTGGTGTCCATCTAAATGTTGGCGTGAGAGAAAACGGCATTGAACACTTCAGGGAAAGGTTTCCCGCTCTGACGGCAGATCTGCTCTAAGTCATCATACTCGGGATAGCTCCTCTTTTCTCCCCCTGGAAGAGTGACGGTCTTGACCCTTACCTCCCCGAAAGAAGTGGCCACCCGACGGATCTCCCGTGGGAGGACAGCCCTTTCTGAGCGTATGATCCGTACACCTATGGTTGTTGTCTGACCGAATATTATATTGAGGAGTTCATCCTTCTTCTCTTCCTTGCAGACGACATTGAGCTGATATCCCGGACGGTTCTTCTTCATGAACACAGGGAAGTAATGCACATCGCGTGCTCCAGCCTCAAGAAGGAGCTTCATGACATATCCCA
>DBWN01000071.1:4622-4752 GCA_002308935.1 Bacteroidales bacterium UBA1237
TGCAGGTCAATGCCATGCGCTTCTGCGATATTGGCTACAGCAGGGACAGGAATAGGAAGTATTCCGTGCTGGCAGCGGACTGTTCCGGTACCTTCATAAAGGACAGGTACCACTACATCCTTGACTCCCA
>DBWN01000033.1:0-1829 GCA_002308935.1 Bacteroidales bacterium UBA1237
CTTCTGTGGCTGCTTGTCGTTCTGGCTGTCGTGGCGGTCATCGGCTCACGTCTTTTCTTCGGCGTCCTCCGCAAACTCACCGCGGTCATAAGGAAGAGGGAGAGTGAAGTCCAGCAGCATATGCAGGAGAACCTTCAGAGGAGGGTGCTTGTCCTTACTCTCATAGGTACGAAGAGAGTGGCTGACCGTCTCGGATGGCTCCAGGGGGAGGTTGAATCCAACACTGTCACAAGGCTCAATTACAATGCTGTCGCCCGAGGCCTGATGAGCTTCGGCTTCATGGCCGGACAGGCTGCCGCATTCCTTTGGGGAATCTTCGGAATCATCGGCGGGACAGTGACTTACGGTATGATGACCGCGTTCCTGCAGCTGGTAAGCCAGGTGCAGAGGCCTATCGCTGAAGTGACCCGTCAGATTCCTTCGTTCATCCATGCCCTGACTTCCGTAGAGAGGCTGATGGACCTCAAGGAACTGCCTCTTGAGGATGATGGAGCCCCGGTCATGATAAAAGGCGCACCGGGAATAAAAGTAAGCGGATTGAGCTATTCGTATCCTGACGGTTACGGTAAGGTCCTTGACGATGTGAACTATGACTTCACACCCGGTTCCATGACCGTGATCATGGGTCCGACCGGAGCGGGAAAGAGTACCCTCATAAGACTGGTGCTCGGTCTTCTCAAACCCCAGGAGGGGAGTGTCACAATATACGGCAATGACGGTACCCAGGTCGGAGCCGGAGCCGTCTCAAGGTGCAATTTCATGTATGTCCCGCAGGGCAACAGCCTTATGAGCGGAACGATCCGTGACAATCTTCTTCTGGCGGATTCCCAGGCGAGCGAGGAAGACATGAAGAAGGCGCTCTCAATAGCCGTAGCCTCGTTCGTTTTCGATCTTCCCGACGGTCTTGACACCGTCTGCGGTGAAATCGGCAGCGGCCTCAGCGAGGGACAGTGCCAGAGAATCGCAGTCGCCAGAGCTCTTCTCCAGAAGGGCGGAGTCCTTATCTTGGATGAATCCACCTCCGCTCTGGATTCCGCTACGGAAGAAGCTCTCCTGCAGAATCTTGCCGCCGAGTATCACGGCAAGAGGACTATCCTTTTCATATCCCATAGGGAGGCTGTCTCAAGAATCGCGGACGGCCATTTGGTGATATAGACCCCGGGACCATTACAATCTGAAAGTTATCATAAAAAAAAGCGCCCCGCATCTCTGCGAGGCTACTTTCACTGTTAGTAGTGTATTCTTCCCTTCGGTGATCAGGGACGATCAAAAAACAAGATGCTTATGTTTTTCCGATCATCTCATTCCCACTTTGTGGAAATGACCGTTACCCTTTGATTCACATAGTTTTATCGGGAAGGGTGACGGTATCCCGGGATGTTTAGCAAGTTATTCTTTAATGTCACTAATTATTGTTGGTCAGAAAATATCTCATCGGACTTTAAAGCCCTTTTGTTTCCTGATTTTTGCTTTCAAAATGTTACTTGAACGTTTTAATTGCGGCTGCAAAGTTAGCCATTAAGTTCATAAAACCAAACTTTTCTTCTGAAAATTTCGCCTTTTTTATCCTAATCGGATGATTTTTCTCCTTTTTCCAGAAGACCGGGGCGCAGAAGCTTTGTCCTTTCGAGCGCCTGTTCGTCCTGCCATGCCTGGATGAGTCGGGGATTCCCGCTGAGAAGAACGTCGGGAACTTTCCAACCGTTGAATTCCGCAGGTCTAGTGTAGACGGGAGGGGAGAGGAGGTCATCCTGGAAACAGTCCGACAGGGCTGAGGTCTCGTCCGTGATCGCTCCGGGAATCAGCCTCACTATCGAATCCGCCAGAAG
>DBWN01000033.1:1934-2365 GCA_002308935.1 Bacteroidales bacterium UBA1237
AGTATGATGATGTTCTCCTTGAGGGACAGTTCGTTGGAAATTCCTTGATTGAGGATCTCTCCGTCAGGGGACATGTAGATGACTTCATCGTAATCCCTTTCAGCTTTCAGTTCCTCGATCATCCTGAAGACGGGCTCGACCATCATCACCATTCCGGCGTCCCCTCCGTAGCAGTAGTCGTCCACGGTCTTTCTGGGACCGAGACCGTATTTGCGGAGATTGTGGACGTGTATCTCGACAATGCCCTTGGAAATGGCCCTTCCGACTATGGAATGGCTGAGAGGACTTTCAAGAAGTTCCGGGACGACGGTGAGTATGTCGATTCTCATGACGGGTGAGTTATGATTCTGTTGGACTGAATGGAGCGTGGGCTACTTTGATAACCGGCTGCAAAATTAGTCAATATTGTCCATTGCCGCAAACACGTCATA
>DBWN01000033.1:2480-2615 GCA_002308935.1 Bacteroidales bacterium UBA1237
GAGAAATCGGGATAGCGGATACGCATGTTCCTCAGTCCGAAACATCCCTCGATTCCAAGTTCCCAGTGCTTCCCGATCTCCATATAGACGCTCGGCTGGATTCCGTAGTCGGCATTCTTGAACTTTTTCCTTCCG
>DBWN01000033.1:2690-2862 GCA_002308935.1 Bacteroidales bacterium UBA1237
AAAGCGTTCCTGCCGTTGTCAAGACGGTATCTCCCCACAAGGAAAGCGTCGGCGAGTGAAAGGCCGTCAGGGTCGTTGCCTTCCCAACCGGCATGGGCTATGTCGGAGAGCTGGCCTCTGTAGCCGCCTCCCGCCATGACGGACCAGTCGTTTGCAATGCTTTTTTCACCTC
>DBWN01000236.1:0-1253 GCA_002308935.1 Bacteroidales bacterium UBA1237
GGGGTAACCTTCAGGCATCCGGTTCCGAAATCCATCTCCACATAGCTGTCCTCGATGACGGGTATCTCCCTGTTGATGAGAGGGATGAGCACCTTCTTGCCACGGAGGCGGTGATACCTTTCGTCAGCGGGGTTGACGCTTATGGCTGCATCCGCCATGATGGTCTCAGGACGTGTGGTAGCGATGATAAGGTAATCGTCAGTAGGATTGCCGTTACCGTCCGAGATGAAGTACCTCAGATGATAGAAATGGCTCTTGGTGTCCTTGTGGATGACCTCCTCGTCACTTACGGCGGTATGTCCGACCGGGTCCCAGTTGACCATCCTGACGCCCCTGTAGATGAGCCCCTTCTTGTAGAAATACACGAAAGTGTTGATGACGGCCTCTGAGAGCTCGGGATCCATGGTGAACTTGGTACGGTCCCAGTCGCAGGAAGCGCCGAGCTTGCGGAGCTGCTTGAGGATGATCCCTCCGTGCTCCTCCTTCCATTCCCACGCATAACGAAGGAACTCCTCCCTGGTGAGGTCTTCCTTGCTGATGCCCATTGACTTGAGCTTGGAGACCACCTTGTTTTCGGTAGCGATTGAAGCGTGGTCGGTACCTGGCACCCAACAAGCGTTCTTCCCGTCCATGCGGGCCTTTCTGATGAGCACGTCATTGAGTGTGTTGTTCAGGACATGTCCCATATGGAGGATTCCCGTCACATTGGGCGGAGGTATGACTATGGTATAGGGTTCCCTTTCATCGGGTTCTGAGTGGAAGAATTTGTTTTCAAGCCAATAGGCGTACCACTTGTCCTCGACTTCCGAGGGGCTGTACTTCGCGGAAAGTTCCATAAAAAATCTGTTTTCTTCACCGGCCCTTGCCCGGGCCTGAGGGTGTTGCTCTGTTCTGTAATGCCGGCGTTTCCGGCTATAATCCTACAAATATAAGGAAAAGATTCGGTATAAGGGGCTTCCCTGGCCAACTTTCGCTTTCAGCGGGACACTCTCAAGGATTATTGCGGCAATACTTTCCGTTTCACCCGTCAAAATAGTATATTTGCAGTTACGCGGCAAGCGAGCCGCATAAATCCGAAAAGACATGGACAACAACAACGAGAAGAAGCAGCTCAGCCTCGAGCTCAAACCCGAAGTGGCAAAGGGTTCATATTCGAACCTCGCTATAATCACCCACTCACACAGCGAGTTCATCATAGATTTCGCCACCATCCTCCCCGGACTTCCCAAGCCCGAGATCAGCAACCGCATCAT
>DBWN01000236.1:1310-2767 GCA_002308935.1 Bacteroidales bacterium UBA1237
GAGAGCCAGTTCGGTCCCATAGACCTGACCCCCAACCGTCCCAACAATGATGGCGGCACCTTCAACCTCGGAGGGTTCGGTCCTTTCGGCGGCGGCACAAAGTCATAGCCGATGGCCCGTAACGTAGACCTCACAAAAATCAAGGGCTTCACTTTCGACATTGACGGCGTCTTCACGGACGGCGGGATACTTTGCGACCTCGCGGGTGAGCTTTTCAGAGTATTCGACGCCAAGGACGGCTTCGCCATAAGGATGGCCAGGATGCACGGCTATCCGGTCGGGATCATAACCGGAGGGCGTTCCGGCTCCATAAGGAACAGGTTCCTGACCTGCGGCGTCCCCCAGGAGGACGTGTACCTCGGTTCCAGGGACAAGATCATCGATTTCGAAGACTTCTGCAGAAGGCACTCCCTCTCGGAAGACCAGGTCGCATACAGCGGTGACGACATCCCCGACATCGAGACCATGATGAGGAGCGGACTGGGTTTCAGCCCTGCTGACGCAGTCCCTGAAATCAAGGAAATAGCCGACAAGGTCTCCGCATATCCTGGAGGAAAAGGGTGCGTAAGGGACTTGATAGAATCCGTTATGAAAGCCCAAGGGACATGGGAATTCAATGTCGGCAAGTACAAGAAACTTTATTAGTTGCAGCTCTCCTCTTAAAGATATACTGAAGCATATGGATTTGAAGGGAAAGAGATTGATTCTTGGCAGTCATTCACCCCGCAGGCAGGAACTGCTTTCCGGTATCGGTGTCGAGTTCACAATCGACGCGGAGAACACATTCGAAGAGACATTCCCCGATGATACACCTCACGAACTTGTCCCCGCGATGATGTCCGAAGGCAAATCGCTGGGCTTCCACAGGCCACTGGAGGATGACGAGATCCTTCTCACTTCCGACACCATGGTGCTCTGCGGAAAAAGGATCATGGGAAAGCCCCACTCCCCTGAAGAGGCGGCTGACATGTTGAGGGCACTTTCCGGAAAATGGCACGAGGTGATAACTGCAATTACCCTCAGGGACAAGGAGAGACATCAGACCTGCAGCGACACGGCAAGGGTCCACTTCAAGGACCTAACGGAAGAGGAGATATCCTATTACATTGAAAAATGCAGGCCTTTCGACAAGGCGGGAGCTTACGGGATCCAGGAATGGATAGGCTACATCGGAATTGACGCCATAGAAGGGTCATTCTTCACCATAATGGGACTTCCAGTCCATCTTGTGTACAGCACTCTGAAAGAATTCCTGAAATAGGATCAGCCAAAAGAGAGGATTTCGGATCCTCTGCTACGCCGCCCGGCATCGGTATAATTGACAAAAACGGTTGGNNCTCAAAGGAACAGAATAAAAAAGAGAAAGGGAACCGTGTCAGATACAGTTCCCTTAGACTTAATGAGTTGTGACGCTTCACGCGTGACCCCTCATTCTAACCACATAATTAATAACACTA
>DBWN01000252.1:0-1352 GCA_002308935.1 Bacteroidales bacterium UBA1237
AGCAGGAACTCTCCGTAAGGGCCGCTGATGGTGACCTTGTCACCCGGCTTGCGGGTGAAGACGTAGGTCGAAGCGATTCCCGGAGGAACCGGAAGCATCTTGAAGACGCCTCTGGGCTGAGAGCGGTCGAAAGGAGGAGTCGCGATACGGACGTTGAGTTTGATGACGTTCTTCTCGGCAGGATACGAGGCCATGGAGTAAGCCCTGATCGTGGGAACGGTGTTCTTGTACTTGATTCCGAAGAAACCGTATTTCTCCCAGTCGCCCCTGTACTCGGGATCCACGTCGATGGTGGAGAAGTCCGCATCGTACTCGGGGATGTCGATCTGGATGTACTCTCCTGACTTGAACTCGATGTTCTCGCCTTCAGGGAGACGTACTGTGAACTCTTTGATGAAGGTAGCCACGTTCTTGTTGCTGATGACTTCGCACTCGAGCTTCTTGACGCTGAGAGCTGAATCAGGAACGGCGATCTTGAGGTTGTCCTTGATCTTGACCTGGCAACCGAGCCTCCAGTTGTTCTTGATCTCCTTGCGGGTGAAGAATCCGGTCTCGGTAGGGAGGATCTCTCCGCCGCCTTCGAGGACTCTTACCTTGCACTGGCCGCAGTTGGCCTTTCCGCCGCAAGCTGAGGGAAGGAAGATCTTCTGGTCAGCCAGAGTGTGGAGAAGGTCTCCACCCTGAGGGACGTCGAGGACTTTCTTTCCGTCATTGATGTCGATCTGGACGGAACCTGAAGGGGTGAGTTTGGACTTTATGAAAAGCAGGAGGGCTACAAGAATGAGAGTGACAACGACTGTCGTTATTACTGCTCCAAGTATTGTATTGAACATATGTATACCTCCCTTTTAAAGTGTTATACCCATGAAGGTCATGAAGGCCATAGCCATAAGACCGACGGTGATGAAGGTGATACCGGTACCCTTGAGTGCCGGGGGAACCTTAGAATATGCCATCTTCTCCCTGATAGCTGCGAGGCAGACTATCGCCAGGAACCAGCCGATACCTGAACCGAAAGCATAAACCGCAGCTTCACCGATGTTGGCGAAGTCCCTCTGCTGCATGAAGAGCGAACCACCGAGGATTGCGCAGTTCACAGCGATAAGGGGAAGGAATATACCGAGGGAAGAGTATAGACTGGGCACGAACTTCTCAACGACCATTTCGACTATCTGGACGAACGCCGCGATGACCGCGATGAATACGATGAAGCTGAGGAAGCTCAGGTCGACACCGAAAGGATTGTTCGTCAGGAATTTGTTGATCAAGTAGTTGATCGGGAGCGTGCAGAGGAGCACGAAGATAACAGCAACACCGAGACCGGTAGCGGTCTTCACGTTCTTCGATACTGC
>DBWN01000252.1:1467-3728 GCA_002308935.1 Bacteroidales bacterium UBA1237
TGGATCCAGATGATGCATCCGATGAGTATAAGGGCCATAGGAGGAAGAATGACAAGACCATTGTTCATGTAGCCAGCGTTGTAGAACGCCTCGGGGATGACCCTCATTCCGAAGAGGGTGCCTGAGCCGAAGAGCTCACGGAAGAAGGCTACGATGATGAGGATGAGTCCGTAACCAGCGCCGTTGGCAAGACCGTCAAGCAATGAGGGAATCGGCTTGTTGCCAAGTGCGAAAGCCTCGATACGGCCCATGACGATACAGTTCGTGATGATAAGGCCGATGTAGACGGAAAGCTGTTTCTCAATCTGGTATGAGTAAGCCTTGAGGACCTGGTCGACAAGGATCACAAGCATAGCCACGACAACGAGCTGGACGATGATACGGATACGATTGGGGATGGTGTTCCTGAGCAGGGACAGCACAAGGCATGACAGACCGGTCACGATGATGACCGAAAGAGCCATGACGAAAGCTCCCTTGAGCTCGACGGTTACCGCGAGGGAGGAACAGATACCCAGGACAAGGACGGTAATTGGATTGCCCTTGAAGATAGGATTCAGTATAGTTTCTTTGAGTTTTGCGTCCATGGCTTATTCCTCCATTGTTTGTGAACCGGCAGCGGCTGCTTTAGCGCTGAAAAAAGGCTTGTAGGCATTGAGCCAAGTCTCGATAGCGGCGCCAAGCCCGTTGGAAGTCATTGTGGCTCCGGTGATGGCGTCTACCTGGTTGTTGGCGGAAGCGCCCTTCACGATTGAGAGCACTTTGTCTGATGCCCAAGCGGCTACCTTTCCGACGAACTTGCCCCTGAATTCAGGATCATCCTTGATCTTGGCACCGAGGCCAGGAGTCTCGGACTCGTGATCGAAGAAAGCTCCGGCGACAGTCTTGAGGTCATCCTTGAAAGCGATGTATCCCCAGACCGGTCCCCAAAGACCTGCTCCGTAAACGGGAACGACAGTGACAGGTTTGCCTGCCTGGTCGAAAATATAGACAGGGAGTTCCACTTCCTTGCCCTTCTTGAGATTGGTGTTCTGGGCCTTGAGGTTGTCCACGATTTCACGGGAAGCGAGATCGAGGTCACGTACTTTCTGGCCTTCACCGTTGATGGTGTAAGCTTCCTTGATGTACTTTGAGTACTCTGCAAGGACTGCATCATTGCCAATCTTGGAAAGTTCATCCTTGGTGGCGAACTGTGCCGCTGACAGCATCTGGCTGATCGTATCGGCCTTGATGTTGGCATCCTGCTTGGGTTTGAGGGCCTGGGCCGCGAAAGCGAGGATCGCTGCGACTATCACAACTATGACAGTCGAGTATACTACTGTATAGACATTGTTGTTCGTATTCATATCCTTTCAGTGTTAAGCGATCTTTGCTTTCTTCGCTCTCCTTGAGATAGCGCTTGAAGTGACGCAGTAGTCAATAAGAGGTGCGAAGGTGTTCATGAGCAGAATGGCGAGCATCATACCCTCGGCATAACCTGGGTTGAAGAGCCTTACGGTGATACAGAGGGCTCCCACCAGGAATCCGTAGATCCACTTTCCGACCTCGGTCTGGGCTGAGGTCACAGGGTCAGTGGCCATGAATACGGTACCGAATGCGAAGCCTCCGAGAAGGAGCTGAACGTAAGCGGGAACGTCGGTAACGCCAGCGGCGGTTCCGATCCAACCCACGAAGAGGGCTCCGGCCACGGATGAGAGCATGATCTTCCAGCTTGCGACACCGGTCCAAAGAAGGATGATTGCGCCAAGGAGGATGGCGATCACTGAGGTCTCACCTACTGATCCGGGGATTGTTCCTGCGAAAAGGCTCCACATGTCAGTTGCGTACTGTGTACCGGAGTTGAGGAGGCCGTCCATGCCGTCAGAAGTGAGGGCGAGGGGAGTGGCACCTGTCGCACCGTCCAGAAGGACTTCACCTTTCTTGAGGGCGATCCAGCTCTGAGAACCGGACATCACGCTCGGATAGGAGAAGAACAGGAACGCACGGGTGAGGAGCGCGGGGTTCAGGAAGTTCATTCCGGTTCCTCCGAACACTTCCTTACCGAAGATCACTGCGAATGCGACAGCTATCGCGAGGATCCAGAGGGGAGTGTCGACGGGGACGATAAGAGGAATGAGGAATCCTGATACGAGGTAACCTTCGTTGACCTCTTCACCGTGCATCTGCGCGAACGCGAACTCGATGAAAAGACCGACAAAGTAAGATACGACGAACAGAGGGAGCACCTTCCAGAATCCGAAGAAGAATGTTCCCCAGAAGCC
>DBWN01000252.1:3863-4536 GCA_002308935.1 Bacteroidales bacterium UBA1237
GTAACGGTTCCGGGGACGCGCAGGAAGGTATCGAAGGCGTCTACAGTCGAGTGAAGGAATCCGAGTTTTCCGCCTTTCTCGAAAAGGCCGGGCTGCTTAGTGTTTTCTTCCATAACTATATTCTCCTTTATGCCATTTCCTTGAGCATCCTGTCAATACCTTGGGAGATAATGTCCTGGATGTCATTCTTTGAAGGGTCTACGAACTCGCACAGTGCGAAATCCTCGGGAAGGACCTCATAGATACCGAACTTCTCCATGTCGTCGATGTTTCCTGCAAGGCAGGCTTTCACCAGATAGATGGGGAAGATGTCCATGGGGAGAACCTTTCCGTAAACGTCAGACACGACAAATGCCCTGGGGCCGCCGTGAACGTTGGTGTCCATGTCGTACTTCTTCTTGGGGCAGAGCCATGAGAAGTAAGAACGGGTTGAGCTGAACTGGTTGAACCTGAAAGGTTTCGCCCAACCGAGTACTTCTCTCTCAGTACCTTCGTGAAGAAGGGTGACGGTGTCGTCGAAGAAGCCGGTGAAGCCACCCTCTCCGACTGAGGTTCCGGTGAGAACGTCACCGCTGACGAAGCGGATGTCCTTTGCGGAATTGTCATAGAAACCTGCGAGTTCCTTGATGGCGATTCCGGGAAGGGCCTGTACGTAGGAAGGATTGATAGCCTT
>DBWN01000252.1:4611-10558 GCA_002308935.1 Bacteroidales bacterium UBA1237
ACGGTGTCTCCCTTCTGGATGGGGGAGATGTGGCTGATCTGCACGCCGACGTTGCCGGCAGGGTGCTTGCCGCTCACTGTGTGAAGGACCGCATTCTCGATCTTGTGGAAAGGTGAACTCGCGACCGTAGCGGCATTGAGGCAAAGGTGTACACCGCCCTTGGAAAGTTTGGCCAGGACGTCGACTCCTGTCTGTACGTTCTGGAACTCGTCCTTAAGGGTGAACTCGTTGTCAGCTGCCAGGGGAGCGGTGGAGAATGCTGAAATGAAGACAGCCTTGGGCTGGATCGCCGGATCAGCGATGATGCCGTAAGGCCTCTGGATGATGGCGGGCCACAGTCCTGAAGAAAGGAGGTGCGCCTTGATCTCGTCCGCGTTCATGGTCTGGGGGTTCTTTGCCCCGAAGTCCAGATAGGACGTGGTCTCATCCGCCTTGATGCGTACTTCAAGCAACTTTCTCTTGTCACCTCTGACAATCTGGTCGACGGTTCCGCTTACGGGACTCGTGAACAGTACATCGGGAGACTTTTTGTCGGACATTACAGGAGAACCGGCAAGGACTTTGTCACCCTCGCGGACCAGCAGCCTCGGGACGAGACCACGCCAATCCGTCGGTTTGAGAGCGACGACATCCGGGACGATTGTCTTGCTTGTCATCTGGGCTGCTGCTCCCGAAATCGGGATGTCCAGCCCTCGTTTCAAATCGATGTTGTTTGACATTATGAAATAAATTGAAATATGATTTCGTTTGGCACTGCGAAGTTACTCAAAAAAATGTTAAATTCGCCCCACTTTCCCCTAAAGGGGAGGTCTTTCGCTGAACTTTTTTCGATATTCGCGAAACTTCAGTAAAAAAATTCACTTTTTTGCCAATCAATGGATAACAATAATAAAGGAAATCTGATTCTTGAGGGGCTGGATCCGCAGCAGAAAGCCGCCGTCCTGCAGATGGACGGACCGGTGCTCATTGTAGCTGGTGCAGGATCCGGAAAGACGAGGGTGCTGACGAGCCGTATTGCCTATACTTTGGACCAGGGAGCTGACCCTTCGAGGATACTTGCTCTCACGTTCACCAAGAAGGCTGCGGGGGAGATGAAGGAGAGGATCGCATCCATGGTCGGCAAGTACAAGGCGCGCCATCTTTGGATGGGCACGTTCCATTCGGTGTTCATCCGCTTCTTGAGGGAATACGCTTCTTCCATCGGTTATCCTTCCTCTTTCACCGTGTCCGACACTTCGGATTCCCAGATGGCGGTGAAAAGGATCATAAAGGAGATGGGATTGGATGACAAGACCTACAAGCCGAAGGATGTCCTCACGAGGATATCCAATGCCAAGAACAACCTTGTGACAGTCGAAGCGTACAAGTCCAATCCGGCCGCCATGGAGAGTGACCGTCGCGCCAAGAAGTCCATGATCGGTGAAATCTACGGGAAGTACCAGGAAGCCCTAAAGGCTGCAGGAGTAATGGACTTCGACGATATACTGATGAACATGAACCTCCTTCTCTACTACAACAAGGAGGCTCTGGAATCCATCAAGTCCAGGTTCGACTATATCCTGGTTGACGAGTATCAGGACACTAACTTCGCCCAGTTCAGGATAATCCAGCTCCTTGGGGAGGGCCATAAGAATGTATGCGTAGTGGGGGATGACTCCCAATCGATCTACGCGTTCCGTGGAGCCAAGATCGAGAACATACTGAATTTCCGGAAGGTGTTCCCAGGGGCCAAGATATTCCGTCTGGAGAGGAATTACCGTTCTACGAAGAATATAGTCGGGGCAGCGAACTCTCTTATCGAGAAAAACGAAGGGAGGATCCCCAAGAACTGTTTTTCTGACGGAGAACCCGGAGAGAAAATCCATATACTTCAAGGATATACGGAACTGGAGGAGGCCCGTTTGGTCGCAGCATCGATCGTCTCCAGGATGCAGAAGGATCATGCCCAGTACCAGGACTTCGCCATCCTCTACAGGACAAACGCACAGTCAAGAGCACTTGAGGAGGAACTCAGGCGGTACAATCTCCCGTACGTGATTTACTCGGGCAATTCCTTCTTCGACAGGGTCGAGGTCAAGGACATGATGGCATACTTCAAACTTGCCGTCAACCCGTCCGATGACGAGTCTTTCAGAAGGGCGGTGAACAAGCCCGCGAGAGGAATAGGGGACACCACCGTCGCCGCACTTGCTGTAGCTGCAGCCGGTCATGGAGTCCCGCTTTTCGAGGCCGTTTATCTTGAGGATCTCGAGGAGAGCGGGTTGAGGAAAGCCGCAATCCTCAAGTTGAGGTCTTTCACCGACATGATAAAGAAAGCCAATTCGATATGCGGCTCCTCCGATGCTCTTACCGTAGCCAAACAGCTTCAGTTTGAGAGCGGGCTGTACCGTTTCTTCAAGGACGACAATTCTTTGGAGAGCCAGGCGAGGGCAGCGAACATAGAGGAACTCATCACCAGTGTGGGACACTTCGTGGAAGGGAGGCACAATGACTACCTGGAAGACCTTGCGGCAGACCAGGAAGTGGATGACACCTCAGTAATCGACGAGGACTCACTTCCGTTGGTCACATTGGGGGATTACCTGGAGAACGTTTCGCTTCTAACTACGGTGGATTCCACTGATGATGAGGAAACTTCGAACAAAGTGACTCTCATGACAGTCCATTCGGCAAAGGGTCTGGAGTTCCCGTATGTATATGTGACCGGTCTTGAGGAGAATCTTTTCCCTTCCATGAACATGCTTTCTTCAGCCAATGAACTTGAGGAGGAAAGAAGGCTGTTCTACGTTGCGCTTACAAGAGCCAAGGTCGCAGTCAATCTGTGCCTTGCCAATACGAGGATGAGGAACGGAATGTATGATTCCAATCCTCCGAGCAGGTTCATCCGCGAGATAGATCCCTCTTTCCTTGAGAATCCTCTCTCCAAATGGGCGGGAAGGTCCCGTGATGACGATGATGACTCGGGGCGTACTCCCGGAAGATGGGCTCAACAGCAACCTGCTGCCAGGCCCAAGTCTTCTTGGGGAGAAAGGGACCGTTTCTCCGGCCGCCCTTCTCCCGTACAGTCTCCAGCCCGTAGACCGGTGTCATCCCCTGCGCCCAGGCCGTCGACGCCTCCTCCTGCGGTCGACAAAGACTTCGTTCCGGTACCGATTTCCACCCTCGCCGTAGGACAGAGAGTGGAGCACAACCGCTTCGGCCTCGGCACCATCATTTCAATGGAAGGGAACGCCAATGACAGGAAAGCCAAGATACGGTTCGATGAGTATGGAGAGAAGACTCTCCTTCTGCAGTACGCCAAAATCCGTTTCCCGAAAGAGAAGTGACGGGAAAACGCTTTTTTCTCTTGGTCAAAAGGTAGAAAAGAGTGGTCAAAAGGGACAATTTGCGTTTTTCTGCGATTTTTCCGGCAAAAGACTTCGTTTTATTCAGAAAAATTCATAATTTTGCACTGAAGTTTTTCATAGTTTAAGTTTAGGTTAAGTGGCGGTGCCAATGCTGAGAAGCATGGGCACCGTTAATTTTATTTCCTTATCCCTCATTGACTTTTTGAACTATTGCAATAACAAAAAAGACCGGCACGGATATGCTCCGCACCGGCCTTTCAGGTTTGTTTGGGATAACGTATCCCTTACATTATCTAGTATCCGAAGATCTCTTCAAGAGAGACGACCTTGACGGGTCCGAGTGTCTTCAGGAATTCCATGTCCATATCATTGGTGTCACCAACGATACCATAGACATAAGTACGTCCCTTTATCCACTTCTTCTGGGTATTTGACAGATCGCTGAGGGTCATTGTCTGGGCCTTCTGGAAAATCTTCTTGTTCCTGGGCTCAGAGACACCCATCTCCCTGTCGGCGAGATACCTGCTGATGACTCCGGCTCCTGTCACCCTGTTGGTCCTGATGCTGGAGATGAGGGCCGTCTTGGCGATCTCGAAAGCGGACTCAGATTCAGGCATGTCGTTGATGATCTCATCGAAAGCTACAACTGCTTTCTCAAGCTTGTCGTTCTGTGAGCCGATGGTGGCGGTGAAGGAGTAGTTGCCGTCCTTGTATGAAGGGTTGGCGAAGTTGGCTCCGGCGCTGTAAGCGAGTGCGCGGGATTCCCTCATCTCCTGGAATACGATGGTATTCATTCCACCTCCGAAGTACTCGTTGAACAGGGCTACGTTCGCATCCTCTTCAAGGTCGAGCTTCTCGCCCCTGTTGGAGTACTGGACGTAGTTGAACTGCTGAGCGTTGTACTGTGCTACATAGACAGCGTTTTCGGGAGTGAGGAGCATCTGGGGATATACCTTCTGGAGGCTCTTCAGATTCGCGGGAACATTGTGTCCGGCCTCGAGTTCCTTCTTGAACTCATCCTTGCTGAGAGGTCCGTAGTAGGTCACCCTGTGCTGGTTGGAGAAGATGCTCTTCACTTTGGAGAGGAGTTCCTCTGAAGTGAGTGAGAGCAACTGATCGTTGGTGAGGGTAGTGCTCTTGATGAACTCGGGTCCGTAGGTGATGTAGCTCCTGAGGGCGCTGACGCATGACCTCTGGCTGAGCTTGGAGTCCTGGCGCATCTTGAGCTCGTTCATCTTGAGGAGGTTGAGGATCTCCTCGTCAGGAACGGCGTTGGCTACGAGGTCTTCGACGATCTCCATGGCCTTGGGGAGATTCTCGCTGAGGCCGCTGATTGAGATTGATGAAGAGTTGGTTCCGGCGCTTGCCCTGAAGGAGCATGCGAGCTTGTACATTTCGGAAGAAATCTGCTCAGCGGAGCGGGTGGGGGTGCCGAGGTAGCTCAGGTAGTCAATCGCGAACTCGAGTGCGGGATCGGTCATGATGCCCATGTCGAAGATGTAGGAGAGGCTGGCGATATCGTTGAGGGTGTTCTGCTTGTAGAGAACTTCAAGACCCTTTGAATCAAAGATGTCAAGTTCCTTGCTGTAGTCCACGAAAACAGGCTCAATCGGCTTGGGTACGCTGTTCTGGATGTCAAGAAGGAAAGCGCTCTGCTTGTCCCTGTTGGTGACGATAGGGGTGATCTTCGGGGCCTCGACCTTCTTGATGTTGGGGTCGTCTCCGATGTGCTTGTAAACGATGGCGTAGCTCTGGGGAGCCATGTACTTGTTGGCCCAAGCGACGATGTCGGCCTTGGTGAGCTTCTCAAGCCTTGCCAACTTGCCTACCTCGCTCTCCCAAGTTGTCTTGTTGATGAAGGAGTTCACATATTCCATAGCCCTTGAACTGTTGCTCTGGAGCCTTCTCATCTGGCTGAGCTTGATGTTGTTGACGGTAGCCTGGACGAGGTCTTCGTCAAAGTCTCCCTTGCGGAGCTTGTCAGCTTCAGCGAGGAGGAGCTCCCTGACTTCCTGGAGGCTCTGACCCTCAAGAGGGTATCCGACGAGAATCATCTCGCTGTAATCGGTCAGGTCATAGTTCATGGACTGGGCGGCAAGCATCTTCTGCTGCTGGTTGATGTCCAGGTCGATGAGTCCGGCCATTCCGTTGTAGAGGATTGAGTTCGCGATCTGGGCGATGTCGCTTTCCTGGCTTGACATACCGGGAGTCCTCCAAGCTATCATGGCGAAGGAAGCGTCATAACCGTTGACGTCGATTTCTACAGGGGAAGTGATGGGCTCCTCGGGAGCGTAGGTGAACTCGGGGATGGAAGGATTGGGCTGCCAATCTCCGAAATACTTCTTGATTATGGAGAGCATCTCCTTGGGGTTGAAGTCTCCTGAAACGCAGATGGCGCAGTTGTTAGGTACATAGTAAGTGGCCTTCTGCTTCTTGATCGCTGTGATATCAGGGTTCTTCAGGTGCTCCTGGGTTCCGATGACGGTCTGGGTTCCGTAAGGGTGGTTCTTGAAGAGGACGGCATCGATAGCGTCGAGAGCCTTTTCAGAATCACTGGTAAGGCCCCTGTTGTACTCCTCATATACGGCCTCGAGCTCGGT
>DBWN01000252.1:10596-11142 GCA_002308935.1 Bacteroidales bacterium UBA1237
TTCTCGATCTGGTTCGAAGGGATGTCCTCCTGATAGCAGGTCACATCGTCGGAAGTGAAAGCGTTGGAGCCTTGAGAACCGATGACTGCCATCATCTTGTCGTATTCGTTGGGGATGGCGATCTTTGATGCCTCATAGCTGATGGAGTCGATCTGGTGATAGATGGCTTCCCTTTCAGCGGGGTCGGTCTTGGTACGGTAAACGTCATAGAGCGCCTGGATCTGGTCCAGCATGGGCTTCTCAGCCTCATAATCCTGGGTTCCTACCTTCTCGGTGCCCTTGAACATGATGTGCTCGAGGTAGTGGGCGAGTCCGGTGTTGTCAGCCGGGTCGTTCTTTCCACCTGAACGTACGGCGATGTAGGTCTGGATACGGGGGGTCTCCTTGTTGACGCTCATGTAGACCTTGAGTCCGTTGTCGAGAGTGTAGATCCTGGTTCCCATAGGGTCTCCAGGTACAGACTCATACTTCTTTGAACATGCGGTAGCCGCTATTGCCAGAACGGCTATGACCGCCAGATGATAAATCCGTTTCATACAGTTTTAC
>DBWN01000252.1:11242-11814 GCA_002308935.1 Bacteroidales bacterium UBA1237
ACCACAAAGCTACACATTATCTTCCCTTCCGCCAAATACTTGAGGCAAAAAACAAAAAGTGACCGTGGCAGTTACGGTCACTAGAGAGCGGAATACGAGGTTCGAACTCGCGACCTTCGGCTTGGGAAGCCAACGCTCTACCAACTGAGCTAATTCCGCGAATGCGTTGCAAATATACGTATTTTTCCGTGAAACAAACATTCTTGCCGTTTTTTTGTCAGCGGCTGGAAGGACGCCTTCAGAGCATGAAAACATTCCTTTTCCCTTTCCCTTTTTGCGGGGATTCACTAATTTTGCACAAACCCTTTATCCATGGAACATACGGATGTGATAGATGTCATGCAGCACCACGGTGTCAAACCCACCGCCAACAGGATACTTGTGGCCTCAGCACTGGCTGAAGCTTTGAGACCCCTCTCGATGACAGAATTGGGAGATATCCTTGACACGGTCGACAAATCCGTGATCTCCAGGACTTTGGCTCTTTTCAAGGACAATCATCTCGTCCATGTCATCGAAGACGGGAGCGACAGTGTCCGGTATGAACTGTGCCATAGCCATGAAGAAGGTGA
>DBWN01000108.1 GCA_002308935.1 Bacteroidales bacterium UBA1237
ATAGAAAGGAGGGAAAAGGCATGATACAGACTTTAGGACAACAGATAATCACGATAGCGGCCGTTATGGCCGCCACGGTCTTGACGCGTTTCCTTCCGTTCCTGGTGTTCCTTCCCGGCAAGCCCACCCCGACATACATCAAGTATCTGGGCAAGATGCTCCCCCTTTCGGTATTCGCTCTTCTGATTATTTATTGCCTGAGGAACGTAAGTCTTGTCCAGAGCCCGCACGGTATACCGGAACTCATAGGAATAGCGGTGAAGGTGATTCTCCACCTCTGGAAAAGGCAGATGATACTTTCCATCGCCGGCGGCACGATAGTTTACATGCTGCTGGTGCAGGTGGTGTTCGTATAAGAGTGAGGGAAGATTACTTGTTCCTCTTGTAGATATTGAATCTCCAGGTGAGACCTATGTCGAAGTTGTCGACCTTGTCGTGGTTGTCCCTGAAATAGGCCGCATGAAGACGCAGATTGTCATTCTTCAAAGGGAAGAATTCCACTCCGGCTCCGCCGTAGAAATAGTCGTTCCCTGCAGGAAGGACCAGATCGTATGAGACTCCGTCAGGATCCACATTCTCGGCATCGTTCCTCTCATAACCTATCTTCGTGCAGAGGTTCCACTTCCCTATCGTCCAGATAGCCTTCATGATGGCCGTCCAGTCGGTGAAAAAGAAATTCTTCTGGGCGAAAGCAGCCCTGTTGATGAAGTCCATGTCAACGACCAGGTCTCCAAAAAAGAACTTGTTTCCCAGAGCGATCCAGTTCATCTTCCTGTTGAGTTCATCCTCCACGAAATTGTAGCTCCATGTGGTCCTCCATATCTTTCCGATATGGCCGTTCCAATACAGGTTGTATGAATATGCGTCCTGAGTTCCGGGGGAAATTGGTGAAGGGCAGAATTCTATTGAAATGTTCTGTCCCTCAGCGGGAGTGAATGTCGCCGTGGCACCGAAAGCGTAATACTGGTATAGGCCCCTGCTGAATGCTCCGTAATAATACACGTCGATAGGAGGAGAGTCGATTTCGTATCCTCCGACAAGGATAGGCTGCTTTCCTCCGGTGAAGGAGAGCTTAGGAGTAGCCTGCCACTTCAGCCACAGGAAATCCGTGGCGTTGAAAGGGTTCTTCTCGTCGATCTTCTTGTTCATCCTCTGACGGACCCTGAAAGTGATGTTGTCAGTGAGCTGTCCCTTTATATGGATATTGAAATAATCCCCCTGGAAGTGGGAATCATAAACCCCTTCCTGAAGCTGCTCATGGAAAGTGAACCTCACATCAGCCGACACCTCATCGACATGGGTCTGCTGAGCGAAGCAAGCACATGAGAGAAAAATAAAGAAAACTAACAAAAAATCCCGTTTCATGTTGCAAATATATAATGAAATCAGTAATCTTTGTTACATTTCGCAAGAAAAATAGGATTTCTTTCCTGAAATATCTTTTGCAATATTCCTGAAGTCATCTTAACCGGAATATGCAGGAAAATCACTTTCTTTGCATAAGCAAACCCACAATCACCATAAACCGGCCATGGACAGAAGAACAATGCTCAAAGCGGCAGGTTGCGCCGCATTCTCCACAATACTAGGGGACATCCCCATCGCATACGCCGAGGACGGATCACCTTCCAAAGTGAGCCCTTCCGAAAGGAAGAAGATCCTTGTAATAGGAGCACATCCCGATGATCCCGAAACCGGAGCCGGAGGAACGATGTGCCTTCTTGCAGACGCCGGTCACGAGGTGGTGTGCGTATACCTTACCCGCGGTGAAGCCGGAATCGCCGGAAAGACCCACGAGGAAGCCGCAGCAATAAGGGTCGTGGAGAGCCGCAACGCCTGCGCTGTCACCGGAGCGAGGCATATCTTCATGGACCAGGTAGACGGCAGCACTGAAATCAATCTCGACCGCTACCGTGAGATGAGGGAACTCCTCGAGAGGGAAAAACCCGACATAGTACTCACCCACTGGCCCATCGACAGCCACAGGGACCATGCCGTATGCGGACTTCTGGTGCTGGACGCCTGGAGAAGGGTCGACTACAGTTTCAAACTGTACTATTTCGAGGTGATGACCGGAACCCAGACCCAGTTGTTCCACCCCACGGAATGGGTTGACATCACATCCGTGTTGGAAAGAAAGCACAAGGCATGCGACTGCCATGTCAGCCAGGACATGGGACCCCTCATGGAAGGATGGCACATCCCAATGGAGAAGTTCCGTGGAATTGAATGCCGGTGTGAAGCGGCGGAAGCCTTCCTCAGACATGCTGAGTCAGGCTCCCTTATCTAGATTATCATTCTACAGTAATCCCCTACATCCCTTTCACTTCGGAAGGAACGCTCGGCATGGCTCCGCTCATAGTGCAGACGTATGCAGATACGCCTACGGCTATGCGGTGAGCCTGTTCTACGCTCTTCCCTTGCAGGATTGACGCCACGAAAGCGCCAGTGAAAGAATCCCCCGCTCCTACGGTGTCGGCGACTTTCACCTTGGGTGTATCAATGTAGGACATTCCCCCGTCATAGAACACATAGCTCCCTACCGCTCCGCAGGTAAGGATTAGCATCTTGAGGGAGTAATCCTCCATTAACTTTCTGCAGACGGGGGCGTACTCTGTTTCCGATATCCCGAACATCCGGGATACGGTCACTATCTCCTCCTCGTTTATCTTGAGAATGTCTGCCCTGCGGAGGGATTCCTCGATGATTTCCTTGGAATAGAAGCTCTGACGTAGATTGATGTCGAACACCTTCATGCAATCCGCGGG
>DBWN01000188.1:0-1448 GCA_002308935.1 Bacteroidales bacterium UBA1237
ACCGGGAATTCTTTCACGACCGGAAGGAGGACTTCAGTCCACCACGTGGGGTAAGGGATTCCTTCAAGTCCAGTCTCGGAGAGAGCTATCACCTTCCCGTGCTCCTTGGCGATCTTCTCGAGGTTTGAGAGGTCCTGACGTAACACCTGCTGATAATATGCGTTACCTGCTTCGAACCTTTTCTCCTCGGTAATCTCAGCATTCGGGTCCAGATACTCATAGTGGTCGACGCCGATGACATCCACAATCCCGTCTCCGGGGTATCTCTCCATATATTCCTCCAAAGAGATGCCGGAGTTCGGTGAATATGCCCAAGCGATATTCTCAAGTCCCCTCTCAACAGCCAGATAATCGTGTGTCAAGGCGAAAAGCGCCTTGTACTGTTCCGGGGTGCAGAGTCTTCCACCCCACCAGAACCAGCTGCCGACATTCTCGTGCCAAGGTCTGAACAGTACGGGGAGCGGTTTCCCTTTGTCATCCTTCAGGCTTTCCAGAAAATCCCCTGCCCTCTCGAGCCACTGCATGAACACTTCATGCTTTTCTCCTCCTTCAAGGATTGAAGCTACCACCTTGTCTGAGGACACGTCCCAGGCGTCACCTCCTGTATAGGGGTTACGGGGATGCCAGGAGAATGTGACCATTCCGCCTCTTGATATATGGGTGATCGCGGCTCTTCTCATAAGATCGAAGGGCACTCCGTCAAGATTAGCGGGATTCCCGAGCTCTATTCCTCCAAGGTCAAAGCCGACCATGAAAGGATAGTCTCCGCATACTGACTTCACGTCGGAACGCTCAAGCGGATCCCCCGCCACGTCCTCGACTACCCAAGAGTGACCGTATACAAGGTCATCCTGATGGGCGTATGCGATCTTCCCTTGAGCGACGATTGACCGCAAAGAATCAACGACAGATACTGAAGGAGACTTTGCACAGCCTGTCAACAAAACCGCTGCCGCGATTATAGGAAACGAAATCCCTGAAAGAGTATGCACTATGCGTATTGATTTCTTCATATCAAAAAACTGTTATCGGGTTCATTACGGAGCGGAATCATATACCGTCTCGATCGCATAGGAAGAGTCTTTCGAATAGAACGCCCTGTTGAGGACATCGAAGACTTCTTTCGCGTAGCCGATCCATTCGCCTGAGGCATTGTCAACATAACCGTGGCTCTCTTCTCCGGTTCCGGTGGAATTGTTGTCCCAAAGGATACCGCCCATTCCGTATGTGACCGCGCATTTGGCAAGGTACTCCAGATAATACATCTGGAAAGCTTTCTCCTTGGCGTCAGACCTCATCGAGCACCCGAATTCTCCAAGATAGCAGGGGATGCCTTTTGCCACCCACTTGTTGTACATCTTTTCGAATATGCTCTCCATGGCGGCTTCATCAAACTCCGGCTTGTTCAGATTGTTCTTTCTGGTATGTCCCCAGTCAGAGGCTGAGCA
>DBWN01000188.1:1584-3117 GCA_002308935.1 Bacteroidales bacterium UBA1237
TGCCTCCGGTGGCTCTCACGGCGTCCACAAAGACCTGGTTCCATTCGTCAAGGCAAGCGTTCTGACGTTTCTTTCCTTCCTCTGTACGGTAGTCGCTGCTCCATCCCCATCCGCCGTCGTTTATCTCGTTGAAGGATTCGAAAATAAGGAAGTCACCCTTGTCCTTGAACCTTTCGGCTATCTGGGTCCACATGGCTTTCACTTGAGCGGATGTCCTGTCCCTGAGGTCCTTGTCCTTTGAAGCTCCGGCAATATCAAGCCAGAACTGACCTTCCGCTCCGTCATGGTGGATGTTGATGATGGCGTTAAGCCCGGCCTTCTCAGCCCAGTCCACAAGTTCAGCGACCCTGTCCAGACGGCTGTCTATCTTGTATTCGGGAGCCTCTCCGAAATGCCCCAGCCAAGTCACAGGGATCCTTACGGTCTTGACGCCTTTTGCCTTTAGGGAAGTGAACAGCTTTTCGGTCGCTTTCACACCCGTCCAGCAGGTCTCGTCGGCGACACCGTCATTGTACGCATCCATCTGGTTACCCATGTTCCATCCGAACCCGATCTTCTCCGCCATCACCCAGCCGGCCGTTCCGTCCGCTTTGGGACGCTGTTTCTTGTCTTTGCCTGTCTGCTTCACAGTGAAAGAAGCGGTAAGCGTCTGACCGGAAGGAGTGGATGTGAATGAAACGGTTCCTGTCCTCTCCCCATGAGTAGGATTAGCTTCAACCTTTATGCTCACTGTCTGCTTATAAGATGAGAACGGTCCTTCTGATACCGTTATCCAGGGTACGTCCGAAGACGCTCTTGGCTTAGCCGGTGCCGTAATGTTCACTTGAAGTGTTTCCCCGTCAACACCAACTGACGCAGAGGATGAGGACAGAGTCATCGAAGCGGGTGCGGGATCCTCCTTCGGAGTTTTCTTGCATGATGGAATCACTGCAATAATGATCGCCGCAAGAATCAGTGATATTCTTCTCATATGGATAATCTTTTTTTCTATTTGGACAGTGCTTCTGAAATGGCCGAGGCGGCGCTCCTTATAACAGAGACTGTGCTCTTGTCCGTGGCGAATACAGAGTTCAGGCCCTGGGCCTCCTGAGCGGGATCACCCGTGTACGCGTCACCCTTCTGCCAGTTCTCGTGAGCCGGGACTCCGTATCCGCCCCAACCCCAGAAATTGACGCCTGCGAACTTGCCGCCTTCACTTGCGGAGCGGACAACTTCATCGAACACGGTCCGGTAATACCGGTCCCTTCCGGTTGTGGGAGAAGACATCGAAAACCTGAAATCATCCCTCGGGAACCCGAATTCCTCGAGAACGAGTGGTTTGTCCAGCGCCTGTGCGACTGCCACATGATCGGCTATGTACTTGAGGGTCTGCGCTTCAGCGTTGTCAATACCATTCTGGGGATGTTCTCCGTCAACCCAGCTCCAGTTGTAAGGCCATATGTGCATTGTAAGATAGTCGATGTCCGGGCAGTCATGTAGGGTGCGGTAAAGGTCCATATCACCCTCACATCCCCAAGATCCTTCGTTTCCTGT